>NZ_JBLJAK010000140.1:0-631 GCF_047530105.1 Serratia sp. T13T92
GTTCTCTCGCCTGCTGGTACAGATGATGACGCTGTTCCAAGATAGCCTTATCCTCTCCTCGATGTCGCTCTGCAGGCGTCACAAAGCGGATCCGGCTGTGTTTATGGTCGTTGTTGTACCACTGAACAAAATCCATTACCCAACACTGGGCCGCCTCCAGACTGGCAAAACCTTCGGATGGCCACTGAGGGCAGTACTTGAGCGTCCTGAACAGCGCTTCTGAATAGGGATTATCATTGCTCACCCGCGGGCGGCCTCGCGAAGGGGTGATCCCCAGTTCATACATCTTGCTCAACAAGGTCGCCGATTTCATCGGGGCACCATTATCCGAGTGCAGCACTAGCGGTTGGCAGACACAGGATTCACAGATGACCGTGCGTTGCAGCAAGTGGGCCGCTGATTCGCCACTTTCTGCCTCATGAACCTCCCAACCTACTGTTTTTCTACTGTAAATATCTTCTATCAGATACAGATAGTAATACAACCCTTGCGTCAGGCTCGGGAGATAAGTGATATCCCAGGACCACACCGTATTCGGGGCCGACGCCGTGTGGCTGGTCGGCGGGGCCCGTTTCTTCGGGGCTTGGCTGCGGCCACGGTGATGCAGTTGGTTTTCTGCGTGCAGCACCCG
>NZ_JBLJAK010000141.1:0-604 GCF_047530105.1 Serratia sp. T13T92
GTCAGTGCCCGCCGGTCGGTAATGTGCTCCCCGCCAAGGCGCTCATCCTGCGCAAGGCTGCGGGCCGAGCGGCGATCTGCCGCCACTATCTGCACCTCACGCCCCTGTTCGTGCGCCATCATGGCCAGCTCCGCTACCCGCTCGCGCTGACCAGCGGCCCCCCCTTGACCGGCCACAATCGCCACCGGCAGACGGTCCTGCGCCAGCACACTGACCGCGTCAGAGTACGCTCGAGTACGGGGCTGTGCTTTATCCGCAAAGGTATCAATCGGCCCGGCCCGCTGCAGGTCACGGCTCAGGGCCGCCACCGACAGTTCGTCGAGCACATGAATGTTTGAGGTGAACAGGCCTTTTTCTTTATCGAGCGGAATAAGCTGTTCGTTTTTAATCGCCGACTCGATGCCCTCACGCGCCTGCGCCACCACCCCCGGCTGCGCGGGCAACTGGCCTATTGTGGTGGCCAGCAGTTCAGAGTAAGTGAAGCGCGCCCGCCGATCGCTCAGCATGCCGATGGCCAGGCCGACCGACGCACTGATGTCGACGGCCTCCACGGCCGGGGCCGGGATGTCACCCGCCTGCGCACGCTGGTCAGCGTCCTCGCGGT
>NZ_JBLJAK010000142.1:0-601 GCF_047530105.1 Serratia sp. T13T92
GTTGTGTTTGACGTCGAGGCCGCCACGGGTGACGGAGACGTGGATATGCGGGTGCTGATTGAGCTGCCGGCCATAGGTGTGGAGTGCACAAAAGATGCCGACCTCGATACCCTGTCGGCGGGCCCAGAGGAGCATGGCCCGGGTGGCACAGCGAAACAGGTCGTTGAGCAGGGGCCAGTTGTTGTTGAAAAACGGCCACAGCAGGTGGGGCATGGTAAACGTGATGTGTTGCCAGTCGCAGTCGGGCAGGATGTGCTGCTGCTCGGCAATCCACTGCTCGGTGGCCTTGAAGCCGCAACTGCTGCAGGCCTTGGACTTGCAGCTCTGGCAGAAAAAGCGTGAGTGTGTGCAGTTCGGCGAGGCACAGCAATAACGGCGAACGCCCATGAGGCAAGTACCGCAGGCGAGCATGCGCTCGACGGCGAGTTTGGTCCAGTCGCTGAGGGTGTCGCCATGTTTATCCAGATACTGGCTCCAGCCGTCGTTATGCTGGAACAACAGCTTTGTGGGTCGCGGAATGTACATTGTGCAGAGTATAGAGGGTGGCAGGTAATGGGAAAAGGGCCTCGGCGTCAGCGTGCTCACGTCGCAGGCGTGCTAA
>NZ_JBLJAK010000143.1:0-586 GCF_047530105.1 Serratia sp. T13T92
ATAGTGAGACGGATGAATATAGTTAACATGCTGAAAAAGTTAGGGAATGAGTACAGTAATATGGTCATGGGATGCTGACCATATTACTGGGGATCACTCAGCCCACAGGGAGAGGGAACCGATCGAGTAGGCTGAAAATGCGGTGATGTACCTTGGATGGGGTCGTCCGAGTTTGCGGAGATGACTTCTTTGCTTCCAAAGAGCAGGGGCCTCTCCAAAGGGACCGATCGAGTTTACTGAGATTATCGATTTTCTTACAAACGAGCAGGGGCTAACAGCTCCCTCTCCCTTGGGGGATTCACTTTGGATGAGAAAGAGATCGAGTGTGCTGAGTTTATCGCTTTACTACCCAACGAGCAGGGGCTAACAGCTCCCTCTCCCTTGGGGGATTCACTTTGGATGAGAAAGAGATCGAGTGTGCTGAGTTTATCACTTTACTACCCAACGAGCAGGGGCTAACAGCTCCCTCTCCCTGTGGGCTGAGTGATCCCCAGTAATATGGTCAGCATCCCATGACCATATTACTGTACTCATTCCCTAACTTTTTCAGCATGTTAACTATATTCATCCGTCTCACTATTCCCGG
>NZ_JBLJAK010000144.1:0-580 GCF_047530105.1 Serratia sp. T13T92
GGCTCTGGATAAGTGCGCCTGAAAAATGGGTTTTAGATTAAAAACACAGCAAAACCGGCATTTTTACGTATAACTCTTCGCGATACTGCACCATCAGGGGATACGGCACGCTACCGTTCATGGTCTGCTGCTCTCAAAAGAAACGATCCAAACTCCTAACCATCAAGGAGTCGTTATGTCAAACAGCATTATGAATCAACTGGTTGAGTTAAAACTTGCCGGGATGGCATCTGCGCTGTCGACGCAGTCAGAACAGCCGGGTACCTACGAAGAACTGTCGTTCAACGAGAGGCTGGCGCTGCTGGTCTCGCAGGAAAAAATGGAGCGGGAACAGCGCAAACAGAACCGGTTACTGCAAAAAGCCCGGCTAAGACTGGAAGCGTCGGTGCACGATATCGACTACCAGCCCTCACGCAACCTGGACCGGGCGCGTATCGCCCAGCTCAGCCAGAAGAACGTAGCGCCCCTTCGGGGCGAGCACGGCAGCGTTGCTGCCTCAACCGTCTTTAAGACCCAGCCTCACATCAACGTCGGGGCAGGCTGACCGCCCCCGCACTAATACCTGCATAAAATGAGCACG
>NZ_JBLJAK010000145.1:0-568 GCF_047530105.1 Serratia sp. T13T92
CACGATGAAGTGTGATCTACTGGTTGCGCTAACAAAACAGAAGAGACCTCATCGTGCCTTTACAAACAGTTTGCCAGAAATTTTTCTCCGCGTCTTTACGTGGTATCCATTCCTTTCGGATCAATGTGCTTATCTCTATGACCATTGCACTTTGCAACGGCGCTGACTTGACGCTGACCAGTCTCGGCCGTTCGCTTCCAGGCAGAGCTCACGTCAAAAATAAAATTAAGCGTGTTGATCGAGCCCTCGGTAATACTGCTCTTCATCACGATCTTCCCCTTATTCAACAGATGCTTACCCGGTCTATCACCTCACTGATGCCGTTCTGCGTTATTGCTGTCGACTGGAGCGGATGGCATGACAAAAACTGGCACCTGCTGCGGGCAAGTCTAGTCTGTAATGGCCGTTCACTCCCTCTGATGAGCGAAGTGGTGCCCGCCTGGCTGGCACAAAACAGCCAGGTTCAGTGCGCCTTCCTTGACCGTCTCCACGCGGCCATTCCCGACGGAAAACCCGTCACAATAATCACGGATGCGGGCTTCAGAACTGACTGGTTCAGGCACATAAG
>NZ_JBLJAK010000146.1:0-564 GCF_047530105.1 Serratia sp. T13T92
GGCGTGCCATTCTTCGGGCGTGCGGATGTTCCTCATGGGTTTGCTCCGTGTTGATGATCGGGAACAAGATCATGGCAACATCGCGAACGCAATAACAGGTGGGGTTCCAGCGACGCTTACGAAACAAAATGGGTATCATAGGGATTGATTTTTGACTTATGGTATCTGAGAATCTCATAGTCTAATGTCTATTGAGATTAAAATGTATGGCTCTCGTAGGTTATGCACGTGTATCGACGACCGACCAGGATCTGACACATCAGATCACGGTGTTGACTTCCGCTGGCTGCCGTAAAATTTTCTCTGAGAAAATGACCGGTACCAGGAAAGAAGGGCGCCAGGCGCTCGATGAATGTCTCGATTACTTGCGGGAAGGGGATACATTGGTAGTGACCCGTATCGACCGTCTGTCACGCAGCCTTCGTGACCTGCAAAACCGGCGTTTGTCAACGTAGTTGTCGCGTGAACCGTGATTTAAGCGGCCTGTTTTAGCCCGGCTTCCTGGCGGTCAGGATTGAGTGAGACATCTCCTATCGGTGCCCAGTTTCGCGTGTGACCAGACCA
>NZ_JBLJAK010000147.1:0-563 GCF_047530105.1 Serratia sp. T13T92
TATCGCGGCGGTGCCGTGGTCCATCAGTATTACGATCACCGCACGCAGCAATATAAACGCCAAAAAATCAGCCAGGAAGAGATGCTGCAGCGCTATATCAGCCATATTCCGGCGAGGCATTTTAAAATGGTGCGGTACTACGGCTTTTTGGCCAACCGCAAACGGGGCCAACTGTTGCCAAAGGTCTACGAAGCGCTGTCGATGGCGGTGCGGGATAAGCCCAAACGGCCCGGGTTCGCGGTGTTGATGAAAGGCTTCCTGGGCACAGATCCGTACCAATGCATCTTGTGCGGTGATCGGCTGCGATTTGCCGGCGCCGAGGCTGGCAGGCATGCGACAGAATTACTGTCGGCCAGGCTGCAGCGGATGGAGAAAAAACGATGGCTTCAGGAACCGGCTCTGGATCAGTGCGCCTAAAAAACAGATTTGGGATTAAAAAGAAAGCAAAACCGGCATTTTTACGTACAACCCATCGCGATACCGCACCATCAGGGGGGACGTCGCGCTACTGTTCATGGTCAGTCGCCCTCAAAAAGAAACGATCCAATCTCCTAACCATCAAG
>NZ_JBLJAK010000148.1:0-552 GCF_047530105.1 Serratia sp. T13T92
TTGGACTTGCAGCTCTGGCAGAAGAAGCGGGCATGGGTACAGTCGGATGAGGCGCAACAGTAACGGCGAACGCCCATGAGGCAGGTACCGCAGGCGAGCATGCGCTCGACGGCGAGTTTGGTCCAGTGGCTGAGGGTGTCGCCATGTTTATCCAGGTACTTGCACCAGCCGTGGTCATGCTGGAACAGCAGCTTTGTGGGTCGCGGAATATACATTGTGCAGAGTCTAGAGGGTGGCAGGGTATGGGAAAAGAGCCTCGGCGTCAGCAGGCTCACGTCGCAGGCGTGCTATTTTATGCTGGTATCAGTGCGGGGCGAGATCGCGAGGGGCTGGGCACGATCAGCCGCCGCCGGCGTTGAAGTGAGGCAGGGTCTTAAGGACGTTTGAGGCAGCTTTGCTGCCGTGCTCGCCCCGAAGGGGCGCTACGTTCATGGTTAGGAGTTTGGATCGTTTCTTTTGAGAGCAACAGACCATGAACGGTAGCGTGCCGTATCCCCTGATGGTGCAGTATCGCGAAGAGTTATACGTAAAAATGCCGGTTTTGCTGTGTTT
>NZ_JBLJAK010000149.1:0-548 GCF_047530105.1 Serratia sp. T13T92
GCCGGTGGCTTTCAGTGTGTGCATCCACTCGCTCATCCGTTGCTCTGGATCGACCTTTTCTTTCGGGCGCCGCGTATCCAGCGCGGCCATGTCGCGTGATTTTAGCGATGCATCTTCCCCTACGGCCGCCTTAATCGCCTGAGTGCGACTGGAGAATTCGACGACCGGTACGTCTTTCAGTTCCCACATGCCGTGCTTTCCCACTATCTCAGTCTCATAGCCCAACGCCGTGACATCCTGATGCAGTGTGGCGCGGTAAATTTTGCCAAAGGCTATCTGGTTCGCGTACACGTTTTCTATGAAGCCGGTTTTGCCGACCTTATCGCTGCTGAGCGTGCGCCAATCATCACCGTGCCTGGTGAGGTTGGCCACCACGGCATGGGTGTGCAACAGCGGCTCCTGGTCACGGCTGGTATCGTGATTAAACAGCGCCATCACCAGATTGCCGGTCAACTCGGTCTGACTTTTACCGTCGGTCATCACCCGCGTCGAGGCCAGTGCCTCCACCTGCTTCACAGCGGTATCCACCGCGTGGTTGTGTGCGTCAA
>NZ_JBLJAK010000015.1:0-123095 GCF_047530105.1 Serratia sp. T13T92
GCAAAGAGAGAGTGTGTGCGGCGATGCGAAAACTGCTGCAACTGGCCTATGGTGTGGTGAAATCAGGAAAGACATTTAATGCGGAAATACCGCTTGCCGGATAGCCGACAAGACGGTATCTCTCCCAAAAGGAGAGGGGACCGATCGAGTTTGTTGATTGTTCTGAGTAATACCTTGTCTTTCTCGTTCTTACTCCCTACTTTCCGAAGTTGCATGGGCTAACTACGCGCTCCGGACAGCTCCCTCTCCCTGTGGGAGTGTAAAGACTGGGGAAATCACCCAAAAGGAGAGGGGACCGATCGAGTTTGTTGATTGTTCTGAGTAATACCTTGTCTTTCTCGTTCTTACTCCCTACTTTCCGAAGTTGTATGGGCTAACTACGCGCTCCGGACAGCTCCCTCTCCCTGTGGGAGAGGGTTGGGGTGAGGGGCAGACGGCTTTACTGTGGGAACCACTTATCGTTGATCGCCTTGTAGGTCCCATCCGCCTTGATCGCGTCCAGCGCAGCATTCAGCTTGGCCAGTAGTGCCTGATTGTCCGGGCGTACGGCAATGCCCAGGCCGGTACCAAAGTACTGCGCATCGGTTACGTGCTCGCCCACGGCAGCCAGCTCCGGGTTATTCTTCAGCCACTCATTAACCACCGCAGTGTCACCGAACACGCCATCAATACGGCCATTCTTCAGCTCTAGCACGGCATTTTGGTAGCTGTCATAAGACACGGTATTAATTTCCGGGTGCTTGTCCTGCATGTATTTTTGATGCGTGGTGCCGTTTTCCATCCCCAGTTTTTTGCCTTTCAAATCCGCCAGCGTAGCGAACTTGCCTTTCTGAGCAATGACGATGGCCGAGTTGGCATAATAGGGCTGGGTAAAGGTTACCTGCTTGCTGCGCTCCGGAGTAATGTCCATACCAGAAATCACCGCATCATATTTTTTGAATTTCAGCGCGGCGATCAGGCTGTCAAAAGCCTGGTTGGTAAAGGTGCAGTCGGCCTGCATTTGTTTGCACAAGGCCTTGGCCAAATCGATATCGAAACCGACGATCTGGTTATTGGCATCCAGAGATTCAAACGGCGGGTAGGTCGCTGAAGAGGCGAAACGGATAGTGTCTGCGGCGGCAGCGTTAAAGGTGATCCCGGCGAGAAGGGTGGCGGCAAGTAACAGCTTTTTCATCGGTACGGCTCCTGTCGTAAATTTGATTGTTGTCTCGCCACCTTTTTTTCTGACAATGCCCCAAGGGCATTGTGAGTGGCTATGCCGATAACAATGCCATTTAGTGAATGACTATTCAATATAAATGACTAGAAAATTATTTTCAGCCATAAAAAAGCCCTGCGCAAGGCAGGGCTAGTTCAGCGAGGCTTGGCTCAGTTACGCCGTTCAAATGCCAATGCGCGGCGTTCAACTATACGCATCAGTAACGTCAGCAGGCCATTGACGCACAGGTACACAATGCCAGCGGCACCGAACACCATCACGTCATAAGTCCGGCCGTACATCAGTTGGCTATAACCCATCACTTCCATCAGCGTAATGGTATAGGCAAGCGAGGTACTCTTGAACACCAGAACCACTTCATTGGAGTAGGATGACAAGGCACGTTTGAAGGCATACGGCAGCAGAATACGCAGCGTTTGCTGGCGTGACATGCCCAGCGCTTCACAGGATTGCCATTGGCCCGCCGGGATAGCGCGCACCGCCCCATGGAACAACAGGGTGGTGTAGGCCGCACTGTTCAGCGCCAACGCAATCATCGCGCAGAGCCAGGGTTGCGACAGCAGGTTCCACAGCCAGGGATACTCACGGATCGCCGGGAACTGGCCAGGGCCGTAGTAAATCAGGAAGATCTGCACCAGCAACGGCGTACCGGTGAACAACGTAATGTAGACCTTCACCAACTGCGTCAGCACCGGGGTTTTTAACGTAAGGATCACCGTCAGCACTAGCGACATCAGCAAGGCAACAATCAGTGCGACAATCGTCAGAGACAGGCTGGTATGCAAGCCTTTGATGATTTCGGGGATGAACTCAAGCATCAGGCTGGCCCCCGCTCAAAACGTGTGGTGCGCAGCTCGATCCGCTTAAGGATGTATTGGCTCAGCAGGGTGATAACCAAATAGATTGCCGCAGCAATCACATACCAGGTAAACGGCTCCTGGGTGCGGGTGGCAATACTTTTGGTCTGCAACATCAAATCGTTAACGCTAATCAACGACACCAGCGCGGTATCTTTCAGCAGCACCAGCCACTGGTTGCCCAGCCCCGGCAGCGCGTGACGCCACATTTGCGGCATGATCAAGCGGAAGAAGATAGCCGTCTTGCTTAGCCCCAGAGCCTGGCCGGATTCCCATTGCCCTTGTGGTACCGCTTTCAGCGCCCCACGCAGCGTTTGCGATGCGTAGGCAGAATAGAGCAGAGCCAGGGCGATAACGCCGCACAGGAACGGGCTGACTTCGAAATTATCGATGGACAGCTGCACCGGCAGTTGGAACAGGCCGAAGTTCAGGACAAAGCCGTCGGACAGCATCATCAGCAGCTGTGAAGAGCCAAAGTAGATAAACAGCACCACCAGAATTTCTGGCAAGCCGCGCAGCAGGGTCACCCAGGCGGTGCCGAGCCAACTGACCGCTTTCCAGCGGGATGACTCCCAGACGGCAAACAGCATCGCCAGGATCAGGCCGAGGACCAGGGCACAAACGGCAAGGCCGACGGTCATCCCGGCGGCGCTAGCTAAAGGTTGGATTTCATTCATGGATAATGATTACTGCTGGAACCATTTTTTGTAGATGGTTTCGTAAGTCCCATCCTGCTTGATTTTATCCAGGGCGGCGTTGAATTTGCCCTGCAGTTCGGTATTTTGCAGGCGCATGGCAATGCCCAGACCGCTACCGAAGTAGTCTTTATCCGTCACTTTATCGCCCACGGCGGTCAGCGCAGCGTTTTCTTTCAGCCACTCGTTAACCACGGCGGTATCGCCGAACACCGCATCAACACGGCCATTTTTCAGATCCAGAATGGCATTCTGATAGCTGTCGTAACCCACGGTGGTGATTTCCGGGTGTTTATCGGTAAGGAATTTCTGGTGCGTGGTGCCGTTTTGTACGCCAACGCGTTTGCCTTTCAGCGCGGCCACGTCGGCCACTTTGCCTTTCTCGGCAATAAACAGGGCCGAGTTATCGTAGTAAGGCTTGCTGAACAGTACCTGCTTTTCGCGCTCAGGGGTGATATCCATACCGGCCATCACGGCGTCGAAACGCTTGAACTTCAGGCTTGGGATCAGGCTGTCGAAGCCCTGGTTGGTAAAGGTACACTCAGCCTGCATCTCTTTACACAGAGCGTTGGCCAGATCGACGTCGAAGCCCTGGATCTTGTTATCCGCCGCGACAAATTCGAACGGAGGGTAGGAAGCTTCGGTAGCGAAACGAATAGTTTCGGCTGCTGAGGCAGAAACGCTGATGCCAGCCAGAACGGCGGCGATTAGTAGTTTTTTCATCGCAAACTCCCTGAGAACAGCAAATATCGCTATTAGTGTGATAAGTAATTGGCAAACTCTACGGTTTGCGGTTGTGCAAAGTGGCTGGCATCGCCCTGTTCGACGATATGGCCATTTTCCATATACACCACGCGGCTGGCGGTTTTACGCGCTACTTCAACCTCATGGGTGACGATCACCTGAGTGATACCGGTGCCCGCCAACTCGCGAATGATGCTGACGATCTGCGCGGTAATTTCCGGATCCAGTGCGGCCGTAGGCTCATCGAACAGCAGAACCTGAGGCTCCATCATCAGCGCACGGGCAATGGCTACGCGCTGTTGTTGGCCACCGGAGAGATGCAGTGGGAAACGATCGGCAAAATCGGTCAGACGTAACCGGGTCAGCAACTTGTCGGCACGCGCCATCGCTTGTGCCTTGGTCAGGCCAAGTACGCGGCAGGGCGCTTCGATCAGGTTTTGCACCACGGTCAGATGTGGCCAGAGATTGTACTGCTGGAACACCATGCCTACGTTTTGGCGCAGTTCGCGGATGGATTTCTCCCCCGGTGACTGTTTAAAGTCGAACTGATTGCCCGCGATTCGCAGGTGGCCAGAGCGTGGCATTTCCAGCAGGTTAAGCACCCGCAGCAGCGAACTCTTACCCGCACCGCTTGGACCAAGCAGCACCAGAGTCTCGCCGGCAGGGCAATCCAGTGTAATGTTAAACAGCGCCTGATGTGCGCCGTAAAAGCAGTTGATATCTTTTAGTTGAATACTCATGCGCTGAAATTGAATAGACATTGATGCCGGGAATGGTAACTTCCACAGAATACTTATGCAATCTTTGTGAGTTAAAATTTATTAGTACGTCGCAGAATGACTAAATAATAGCAGAAGATACCGTGAGCGCTGGTGGAATGGCGGATTTGTCGCGCACACTGTGAGATAGCTAGCTATTTTTCTCAAGGTGATGGAATTTTGAGCATTTCTGAGGGGGTAATTGGCAACCGGGAAGGTGATACACCCGGCTGCCATCTTGGTGTTACTGGTTCTCAAGAACCTGACGCAGCGTACCGCTGGCGGCATGCGGCGGGATGTTGAGGAAGCGGATGTCGTCAACCACCCAGCAGGTGCCTTCACGGACCATCAGCACTTCGTCCTGCCAGTTGATTGCACTGGCACCTTCTTTCTGGTGGGTCAGCTGTACACGCAGCGGGATGTTTTTGGCATCGGTGTTAGGAATGGTGGAGGCGCTGGCAACCGATGCGCTGGTTGGCCCCTGGGCATTGCCAGAGAACAGATCGCCGGTGATGGTGTGTTTGCCAGGGTGCTGAGCGGCACTGACCAGATCCTGATACAGCACCTGGCTCAGGTAAGGTTGCAACTGTGCCAGACGGCTGCTGTCCGGCAGTGCGGTGCTTGGGCCTTGCTGAATGCGCAGGTCATAGAATTTCTGGGCCACCGTATCCGGGCCACCCTCTACGCAGGCGCCAGTGCGAACGCCAACATCCTTAAAGGCCGGTTCGACGGTGGTACAGGCGCTTAAGAACAGGGCCAAGGGTAAAACAACAGCAAGCGTTTTTGTTTTCATCTCATAACCTTATGTAAAAGTCTCTCAACCATGAAGACCGAAAACCTCGGGACTAGCCTACAGTATAAAGGCGTTTTTGGTCCTTGCATTGGTGCTGTGTGCCATTGTGCCACAGAACATCCGCTTAAATTAGCTGTCCTACCACAGCAATGATTTGATTTTATAAGGAGTTCTTGATGCAATTGTCCACTACCCACACTCTGGAAGGGTTTACCATCACCGAATATTGCGGCGTAGTCACCGGTGAAGCGATTCTGGGTGCCAATATTTTCCGTGATTTCTTTGCTGGCGTGCGTGATATCGTTGGTGGCCGTTCCGGTGCCTATGAGAAAGAGCTGCGCAAGGCGCGTCAGTTGGCCTTTCAGGAGGTGCAGGAGCAGGCCAAAGAACTGGGAGCTAACGCGGTAGTCGGCATCGATATCGATTATCAAACCGTGGGTAAAGACAGCACCATGCTGATGGTCAGCGTCAGTGGCACTGCGGTAAAAGTCAGCCGCTGACATTCACCGATAAGCACACAACGTTGTTAAGCGGGTGCAGCATGTGGCGCCCCTACGGTCAAATATTTGCGGCAGTGCGGTGCGATAACAAGGGAGTTAAATGGCAAATGCCGAGCAGGGAAGCTGTGAACTGCAACAGAAAGTTAGTCGACTGCGCCAGATCCTGTCATATCCTGATGGCGGAATTTCACAGCAGGAAGGAGCGTATTTTGGTTAAGTGGTTGTGGATCGCTGCCATTGCAGTTTTGACGGGGTGCCAACAGCAATCCACCAGCACGCTGGTGGATCACGGTAGCTATCAGTTGGAAACGCTGCATCAGGCACCAGGGGCCGATCAGCGTATTCGCTTCCTGGTGATGCATTACACCGCAGAAAACTTTCACTCATCGCTAAAAACGCTGACGGACGAGCACGTCAGCGCCCATTACTTGTTGCCTGCGCATCCTTCAGAGCAGGGTGGCAAACCGGTGGCGTATCAACTGGTACCGGAAGCGCTGCGGGCCTGGCATGCCGGGGCCAGCAACTGGCGTGGGCGTACCAATTTGAACGATACTTCGATCGGCATTGAGATCGTTAACCAGGGTTTTACCCGTAACTTGCTGGAGACAGACTGGCAGCCCTATACGCCCGAGCAAATTGCGTTATTGATCCAACTTAGCCGCGATATTGTACAGCGTTACGCGCTGCAACCGACGGACGTGGTAGGGCACAGTGACATCGCACCGCAGCGTAAGCAGGATCCTGGCCCACTCTTCCCATGGCAACAGCTGGCGCAGGCAGGCATTGGTGCCTGGCCGGATGAGCGGGAGGTGGAACGTTACCTGGCAGGTCGTGATAAGCATGAGCCAGTGGCGATGGCATCACTGTTGGAAAAGCTGGCGCGCTACGGCTATGGCGTTGATCCCGCATGGGATGCCAAGCAGCAGCGGAATCTGGTAGCGGCGTTTCAGATGCATTTCCGGCCCAGCGATTATCGCGGTGAGCCGGATGCAGAAAGCGAGGCTATTATTGAGGCGTTGCTAAGCAAGTACGGGGCTATGCGTTAACGCTAAAAGAAATGCCCTCACGCTCTCCCACAGTGGACCGTTCGAGTTTGCTGAGATTATCTCTTTTACTGCCAAATGTGCAGGGACTATCAGCTCCCTCTCCGTATGGAAGGGGATCGTTCGAGTTTGCTGAGATTATCTTTTTACTACCAAATGTGCAGGGACTAACAGCTCCCTCTCCCTGTGGGAGAGGGTTGGGGTGAGGGGTTAGTTATAGCCCGTGCAGATTACCGTGATCTTTTAACCAGCGAGCGGTACGGCTAATGCCTTCTTCAAGCGAAACCACGGGTTGATAACCCAGTTCCTGCTGTGCGCGAGTGGTGTTCAGAGTTAGATCGAAATTGAGTTTGGCCACACTGTAATGGGTCAACACGGGTTCTTTATCGCTTTTACTGCCCAGCTTTTCCATGCCACGAGCCATCATATCCAGCATCGGGTAGGGCACCGAGCGGATGCGACACTTCATGCCCAACTCATCGATCAGCTGTTGCAGCACGGTGCGTAGCGTGCAAGCTTGCTGGTTGGAGATGTTGTAGGCCCGGCCAGAAGGAGTCTCTTCCTTCACGGTGGCCAGCCACATGGCGTGTACCGCATTATCCAGATAGGTCATATCGACCAGCGCATCCCCGCCACGCGGTAGCAGCAGGCTGCCGTAATGTTTGATCATATGCAGCAGGCGCGGCAGCATGATTTTGTCGTGTGGGCCAAATAGCCCCTGTGGGCGCAGGATAGTGAAATGGGTTTGCGGGTTGGACAGCGCCAACTGTTGCACCACCTGTTCCCCGGCGGCCTTGCTGCGGGCAAACTCGTTGGCATAACGAATCGGGCGGAAGTCTTCATCCACATTGCGGTGATGGTGATAATCAAAGTAAATCGCCGGCGACGAAATATGAATGAACCGTTCCACACCGTAGGCCGCAGCCCATTCCCCCAAACGGCGGGTAGCGCGGACGTTGGCCAGTTCGAAGGCTTCTTCTGTACCCCATGGGGAAGTGAAACCGGAGCAGTGCCACAGCACATCCACATCCGCCAGCATGGCTTTGGCCTGCGAAGAGATCAGGTTGGTGAGATCGGCATGGATGAATTCGGCACCCATTTTTTCCAGCAGGCAACCCATGGCCTGATTGCGCCCGGTGGCACGTACTTTTATGCCTTGGCGGCGGAGATATTCAACGGCGTTACGGCCTAACCCACTGGTTGCACCGGTGACCAATACCTTCATAACTCACTCTGTTCTCACCAAAAATCAGGATGCTGAGGGCGTTTTAGCGCGCCCCAGCAAATAAGGTGCCATTCTTTCGTGATTTTGTGCGCTATGCAATGAGAAAGGACCTAACCGAGACAGAAAACTGTGCGATTGATCAACAATTATACCCGTCGTCTTTCAAGCTGCAGCGTTGTTACCTGCACTTACTCACCCCAGTCACTTACGAAAAGTAAGCTCCTGAGGATGAGTAAGCTTGTCGCCTAGCTGCAGCTTGAAATCCATAGGGTAGAAACTAATGAGGACGCTGGTTATCGTACTCTTCGGCCAATTGGGCAATCCGTTTGGCCATGCCACGGAAAATAAACAGGTGGGCAGGCATCATGACAAACCAGTATAACAGCCCGCTGAAACCGGCAGGATGCCACCAGGCGCGGACATCGAGCTGGCGGCGATCGCCCAGGTCTTTGATACTGAAGGTCAGGCGACCAAGCCCCGGAGCTTTCATCCCGAACATCAATGCCAGCTGGCGCAATGGCTTCTTGGTGATCACCTTCCAGCCATCGACCAGATCGCCGATTTCCAGGGTATCACGCTGCGGTCGGCCATAAACGACGCCGTTGCCGATCATATCGTCCATGCGGGCACGGATTTGCCACAGGATGTTGGCGTAGAAGTATCCCTCTTTGCCGCCCAACTGCTGCACGACGTGCCATAGCGCTTCACTGGAGGCCTGGGTATCCAGTTCGCAGCCTGCATGTTTGGGGTAGAAACCGTAACCGGGGCGCCAGCGGGCTCGGGCTTCAGGATCGTAACCCCAGTCGGCAGAGTCGACCACCTCGTCTTCGCGGCGTAGCGTCTCCTTCACGGCCTCATCAAAGGTTTGTAGTGGCTGTGGGATCAAGGCTTGCAGCGGTTTGCCATCGGCAGGTAAGTCATGGTTCAGCCCCTGAATGAGCGCGCTGGCAATTGAGGTTGGTACAGACGTGATCATGCTGATAAACCATACCGAGATAAAGCGTGTCGGCAGCGGCACCGGGATCAGCCAGCGCTTTTTGCCGCTGATCTTGATAAAGCGCTCGAACATGGTTTGGTAACTGATGTACTCCGGCCCGGCCACGTCAAAAATCCGGTTTTCCTGCGCCGGATGTTGCAGTAGCCCGGTCAGGTAAGTGAGCAGGTTATCCAGTGCGACCGGGGACGATTTTGACCGCACCCAACGCGGTGGCGTCAGGATCGGCAGGTTATAGACCATATCGCGCATAATCTCGAACGCGGCTGACCCTGGGCCAACCACGATGCTGGCGCGTAATTCGGTGACGGGAATGCCGCTTTGGCGCAGGATTTCGCCGGTCAGCTTACGGGCGATGAGGTGAGGGGAGCTACTGCCCTCTGGTTGCAGTGCGCCAAGGAAAATAACCTGTTTAACGTTGGATCCTCGCAAGGCATCCCGCAGGTTCTCCGCCGCCTGGCGTTCCTTTTCGATAAAATCATCGCCATCGCCCATGCCGTGGATCAGGTAGTAAACGGCATCGATCTGCCATAGCGCCGCCGTTAGCGTTTCTGGACGGTAGACATCCACGTAGCGGCAGCTTACGTGCGGCCAGTTTTGCTCTTCCAACCATTCTATGCGGCGTGCTGCTGCGGTGATTTCGTGGCCCTGTTCGGTCAACCGGGGGATCAGGTGTTGGCCAATATAACCACTGGCTCCAAGAACCAGAATACGTTGGGAGGTCATTGCGCTGCCTTAGTTTATTGATGTTAATGTGAGCGTAGTTTTACCCGTCGTCTTTCAAGCTGCGGCTTGAAATCCATAGGGTATAGAATGACAAATTAGCGAGCTAAATGCACTTTTTGTATGGGTATCAAAAGTTGCATCTGCACGTAGGGCAGTTCACACTACGCGGCGATCAAGCAACGAGCCCATGCCCGATGAAAATCAATTCTCTGTGTTATTTGCTGCTGCTAATTGCCTTGGCTGGCAGCCTGTGTTTTCCCGCTCCGCTGTGGACGTGGTTGCTGTTGGTAAACTTGCTGACCCTGCTAATCTACGGTGTCGATAAGCTGGCCGCCTGCAAAAGTTGGCAACGGGTTCCGGAAATCACCCTGCTGCTGTTCGGTGTGCTGGGCGGTTGGATAGGGGCCATTATCGGGCAACGACTGTTCCGTCATAAAACGCAGAAACAGCCGTTCAAAACCTATTTTATCCTCAGCGTAGTGCTGAACCTGCTGCTGATGCTGGCTGTGGGTTACTGGCTCTATGGCCGGATGGTGGTTTGAGTTATCGCAATGTGCGCAATTAAACGGGCGCCGTATGTGCCGCCCGTTGTCATCAATCTGCGTTAAGGTTTCTTCTCGCCGACTACCACTGGTGCATATTCAACCGGCACCCACGCATAGCCTTTACCTTCGACGCGCACGTGGCCCAGACCAGGGAAAGGTAAGTGCGCCCCGCCAACCCACAGCTTGTTTTCAGCCGCATCGGCAAACACCTTCTGCCGGGTAGCGATCGCCTGTTTGGAGTCCGTGTCAAAGTCCACCGCGACTTCAGGTTTGGCAAACTGCAAAGAGTGACTGTGGACGATATCCCCCCACAACAGCAGTTTCTGGCCGCCTGAGCTGAACAGGTAAGAGGTATGTCCTGGCGTATGGCCCGGTGTCGCTATCACCTCCAGCCCAGGAAGTAACTGCTCCCCAGGGCTGTAAAGTTTCAGCTTGCCCTGTTCGGCATAAGGGGCCACGGCGTCCTGAGCCATCTTGAACATCGGCTGCGCGTCCTTCGGGGCTTTGGACGCCATCTCTTTACTCAGCCAATAATCCCCATCGGTCTTGGAGGCATAGACGGTAGCGTTAGGGAAGGCGGCCTTGCCCTGATCGGTGATGCCGCAGGCGTGATCGGGGTGCAGATGCGTCAGCAATATCATATCAACCTGCTCTGGCTGATAACCTGCCGCGTGCAGGTTGTTTTTGATGGCCCCCAACGTCGGTCCAAAACACTGCGAGGTACCGGCATCAACCAGAACCAGATGCGTACCGGTATTCACCAGAAACGCGTTAACCGCTGTTTGAATGCCTGACTTGCTGTCGGTAAACATGCGGGCGAACAACTTTTGCATATCCGGCTCGCTGACACCATGGAACAGCTTGGCGTCCAGTTTGACGTAACCGTCGTACAGCGCCGTCACCTCCAGGTTACCCAACATCATGCGGTAATAGCCGGGAGCTTGCGTTTGCTGTTGGGCCGGCACCGGGGCTGCACTGGCTGGCAAGGTAAACATCATTCCACTGCTAACGAGGGTGAGAGCTAATAACGTCTGGCGAAATTTATGACTCATAGATGATATCCCTTCAGGTATTGGAACTAGGCTGAGATCGCGAGTTTGGCGAGAACCGGGAAGCGGGGCCTCCCGGTGTTACTACAAAAAAGTTAGGCGTGCTGCTGCAAGAATTCCCGCCAAAGATCGACCACTTTTTGCAGATCTTGGCGGCTAACGTTGAGATGCGTCAGGATACGGGTTAACGGCCCGGCGCTGATCAACACGCCACGTTCGCGCATCCAGGGGCCGAGCTTGGCCACCAGCTCCGGGGATTGGCGCAGATAGAGCACGTTGGTTTGTGCGCCCGGCTCGGCAATATCCACGCCAATGTCACGCAACTGCTGTTCGAGCCATTTGGCGTTGTCATGATCTTCTTTCAGCCGCTCGACGTTGTGCTCCAAGGCATAGAGCCCGGCAGCCGCCAGAATACCGGCTTGGCGCATACCGCCACCGGTCATCTTGCGCCAGCGGTTGGCACGCTGAATAAACTCTTCGCTACCGCATAGCAGCGAGCCAACCGGTGCCCCCAGGCCTTTCGACAGGCAAATGGTGAAGGTGTCGCAATACTGGGCAAGGGTTTTCAGCGGTACGTTAAGCGCCACCGCCGCGTTGAAAATGCGCGCGCCGTCAATGTGCAGAGCCAGTTTGTGCTCACGAGTGAACTGCCAGGCCTGTTGCAGATATTCCAGCGGCAGCACGCGGCCGCTGATGGTGTTTTCCAGGCTCAGCAGACGAGTCTTGGCGAAGTGAATATCATCAGGCTTGATGGCGGCGGCGACTTTATCTAACGGCAGCGTGCCATCGGGATTGGCTTCGATCGGCTGGGGCTGGATGCTGCCCAGCACGGCGGCACCACCGGCTTCATATTTGTAGTTATGCGCCTGCTGGCCAACGATATATTCCTCACCACGCTGGCAATGGCTCAGTAGGGCTACCAAGTTGGCCTGGGTGCCGGTAGGCAGGAATAATGCCGCCTCTTTGCCAGAGAGTCTGACCGCTTCAGCCTGGAGGGCGTTGACGGTGGGATCGTCGCCATATACGTCGTCGCCGACGTCAGCCTGCGCCATGGCGGTGCGCATCTCTGCGCTAGGTTGGGTAACTGTGTCACTGCGTAAATCGATAAGCATACGGGTCCTTGGTAGCTGATGAGGAAGTGGCTTTCATCATAACCGGATTAGCGCGGGGCAAAAGCGGAAAATGCAGGGGACAACCAACTTCATTGCCCCCAGAAGCGATTAACGCAGCCAGTTGGTTTTAGCCAGTTCGACGACTTCATCACCCCGGCCATTGATGATGGCGCGCAGCATATACAGGCTGAACCCTTTAGCCTGTTCGAATTTGATCTGCGGCGGCATCGCCAGCTCTTGTTTAGCCGTGACCACGTCGAGCAAGGCCGGGCCGGGATGCGCAAGCATTTCCTGCAATGCCGCGTCCAGCTCGGAGGCCTTTTCTACCCGAATGCCTTTGATACCTGCCGCATTGGCGATGGCGGCAAAGTCCGGGTTGTGCAGATCGGTGCCATCGGTAAGGTAGCCACCGGCCTTCATCTCCATCGCCACAAAGCCCAGCACGCTGTTATTGAATACCACCACCTTGACCGGCAGCTGCAACTGGGCCAGCGACAGAAAATCCCCCATCAGCATGGTGAAGCCACCGTCACCGCACATGGCGATCACCTGTTTATCCGGTTCGGTGGCTTGGGCACCAATCGCCTGCGGCATGGCGTTGGCCATTGAGCCATGGTTGAACGAACCGAGCAGGCGGCGTTTGCCGTTCATTTTCAAATAACGCGCTGCCCACACCGTCGGCGTGCCGACATCGCAGGTGAAGATGGCGTCATCCGTGGCTGAGTTGCTGATTTGCTGTGCCAGATATTGTGGATGGATCGGCTGGTCATCGTTGGCGGTAGCCAACCCGTCGAGATCTTTACGCGCTTCCCGGTAATGCTCCAGCGCTTTATCCAGGAACTTGCGGTCGCTCTTGGCTTGCAACTGCGGCAGCAAGGCGCTGAGCGTCGTTTTGATATCGCCCATTAGCGCCATATTGACTGGGCAATGGGCGCCGATGCTGCCGGGGTTGATATCGATCTGAATGATATTGGCATTGCTAGGATAAAACGCCCGATAAGGGAACTGAGTGCCTAGCAGCACCAGGGTATCCGCGTTCATCATGGCATGATAGCCGGAAGAGAAACCAATCAGCCCGGTCATACCGACGCTGTAAGGGTTATCCCATTCGATATGCTCTTTACCGCGCAGGGCGTGCACAATCGGGGCCTGCAGCAGTTCGGCCAGTTTGACGACTTCGTCATGCGAACCGGCGCAGCCGCTGCCACACATCAGGGTGATGTTTTTGGCGCTGTTCAGCGTTTCTGCCAGTTTTTGCAGCTCGCTCATCGGTGGCTGCATCAGTGGGTGCGCGGGCGTATGCCACACCATGCTGGCATCTTCTGGGGCCATTTGCAGGGCGACATCCCCCGGCAGCACTATCACCGAGACGCCACGGTTGAGGATCGCTTTGCGCATGGCAATCTCGAGCACTCGCGGCAGCTGCTCTGGATTGGACACCAACTCGCAGTAATGGCTGCATTCACGGAACAGCTCTTGCGGGTGCGTTTCCTGGAAGTAGCTGCTGCCGATCTCGCTGGAAGGAATATGGGCGGCGATAGCCAGCACCGGGACGTGATTGCGGTGGCAATCGAACAGGCCGTTGATCAGGTGTAGGTTGCCGGGGCCGCAGGAACCTGCGCAGACCGCCAGTTGCCCAGTGAGCTGCGCTTCGGCACCGGCGGCAAAGGCGGCGACTTCCTCGTGGCGGGTGCCCATCCAGGCGATGGTTCCCATCCGATGCAGGCTGTCACTCAGGCCGTTGAGCGAATCGCCGGTAACGCCCCAGATCCGTTTTACACCTGCCTGTTCCAGCGTTTTGGCGATCAGCGTGGCTACTGTTTGCTTCATCGTTCCTCCAGTCATTATCCAAAATGAGGGGTACTCGCCCGGTTAGAGGCAAACAGAAAGTGTAGAAGGGCATTAGGGGATACGCTTGCCGATATGTGCCCCATCGGGAAGATGGGGCCAAAGCGTCAGGCGAGGGTGACGTCACCCTGTAGCTGGCAGCTACAGGCCAGCACGTAGCCCTGTTCGATTTCCGCCGGGGTTAATGTCATGGTGCTGGTGGTGGTGTATTGGCCATCGATAATACGGGTTTTGCACGAACCGCAAACGCCAGCACGGCAGGCGGCATTGACCGGTAACTTATGGGCTTCTAAAGCGGCGAGCAAGGTGCTGCCGACGGGCACGTGGAATTCACGCAGCGGCTGACCGATGCGCAATGTTAACTGTTCGCTTTTCCCATCATCCAACTGCGCCGAGGTGTGGAACTGTTCCTGGTGGAAGTTGGCCGTGGGGACGCCGAGCCCTAGGCAAAGCTGTTCAACCTGTTGCATGTAAGGGGCTGGGCCGCAGGTCATCACGGTACGTGAGGCGATATCCGGCGCGGCCTGTTGCAACACCTGTTCATTGATGCGGCCAGACAGGAAGCCGGGTTGTGCATCCTGCTCTGCCATCAAGGTCAGTTGCAATTGTGGATGGGCGGCACATAGCCGTTGCCACTGTTCGGCAAAAATCACATCGGCAGGGGTACGAACGTTAAAGATCACCCGGATATCACATTGCGGCTTGTTCACCACCAGCCAGCGGCACATCGACATGATCGGCGTGACGCCACAGCCGGCAGCCAGCATCAGGTAGCTATCGCTGGGGTGTTGCACGCAGCTGAATTCTCCCTGGGCATCTGATAGCCAAAGTGTTTGGCCAGGTTTGACCTCTTGTGTCAGCCAGCGTGAGCCGAGGCCATCCGCCAGGCAACGTACGCTGATGCTGATAAAAGGACTCAGGCCGGGCGAAGAGGAAAGCGTATAGGCGCGCAGCGTATCTTCACTGTCGCGAATGCTGACCAACGCAAACTGTCCGGGCTGATAAGGATAAAAGTCGTTATTGATCAGGTTCAGCGTCCAGACGTCGGCGGTTTCCTGTTGCAGGGAGTGCACCTGCATCGGGTTGGGGCAAAGTGGGCTGGGTTGGCTCATAGGGCACCTCAAAACAAACGGGGCCGCCGCGATGGGCAGCCCCGGAACAACGGCCTTAGCCGAGAAGGGTTTGCATATCCTGCTCTACGGTGGTGACCGAACGCAGGCCGAATTTTTCATTCAGCACCGCCAACAGATTGTCGGTCAGGAACGCCGGGGCGCTTGGGCCGGTGACGATATTTTTCACCCCTAGCGACAGCAGCGTCAGCAGAATGACGATCGCTTTCTGCTCGAACCAAGACAGCACCAGGCTGAGCGGCAGGTCGTTGACCGTGCCACCGACTTTCTCGGCGAGTTTGACTGCCAGCATTACGGCGGAATAGGCATCGTTACATTGGCCGACGTCCAGCAGGCGCGGTAGCCCTTCCAGCGTGCCGAAGTCCAGCTTGTTGAAGCGGTATTTACCGCACCCCAGCGTCATGATCAGGCAATCTTGCGGCACGCTGCGGGCAAAATCGGTGAAGTAGCTGCGTTCGTCACGGCTGCCGTCACAGCCACCCACCAGAAATACGTGGCGCAGTTTTTTCTGTACTACCAGATCAACCACGGTATCGGCGGCGCTGAGCAGTACCTGGCGGCCAAAACCGACGGTGATCAGTTGTTCGATTTCGCTGTAAGGGAAGCCAGCCAACTGCTGGGCTTGAGCGATCACGGTGCTGAAATCATCCCCTTCCAGATGGTTGACACCAGGCCAGCCAACGATGCTGCGCGTCCAGATGCGATCGCCATAGTTGCCGACGTTCGGATCGATAATGCAGTTGGAGGTCATGACGATCGAACCCGGGAATTTGGCAAATTCGGTCTGCTGATTTTGCCAGCCGCTACCGTAGTTACCCACCAGGTGTGGGAATTTTTTCAGCTCTGGATAGCCATGGGCCGGTAACATTTCGCCGTGGGTATACACGTTGATGCCGGTGCCTGCTGTTTGTTCCAGCAGCAAGCGCAGATCTTTCAGGTCGTGTCCGGAGATCAGGATCGCCTTGCCCGCCACCGGGCGCACGTTGACCGTGGTCGGCTGTGGGTCGCCAAAGGCACTGGTTTCGCCGCGATCCAGAATAGCCATCACGCTGAAGTTCATTTTGCCGATGGCCATCGAGTTGTTCAGCAGGGTGTCCAAATCGCTCGGTTGGGTGCCCAGCCAAGCCATAAAGGCGTGGTAATCAGCATAGATCTGGTTGTCGAACTGGCCCAGCACATGGGCATGTTCCATATAGGCGGCGGCCCCTTTCAGGCCGTACAGGCACAGCATCCGCAGGCCGTGGATATCGTCGCCTACCTCGGCCTTATCTTTATTGAGAGCAAACTGCGCGGCCTGTTGCAACAGCGCAGGCATATCGTTGCCAGCCAGTTGCAGCTGGGCCAGTGGGTGATCGACCTGCACACTGGCGTCGAGCAGGCGGCAGCGAACCGCCAGCGAGTCACGCAGGGCAATGGTGTCACGTGCATAGCCGATAATGCGTTCGGAATCGAAGTTAACGTTGGTCAGCGTAGAGAAGAAGGCGCGTGGGGAGAAACTGTCGACATCATGATCGATAATGCCCAACGCGCGCGCCTGCAAGGCCCAGGCAGAGAGCCCTTGCAGCGCCGCTATCAACAGATCCTGCAGGTCGGAGGTTTCTGCCGTTTTGCCGCACATCCCTTGAGCGTAAGAGCAGCCGTTACCTGCCGGTGTCCGGATGGTTTGTTCACATTGCACACAGAACATAATCGCTTCCTTTTTTAAAGTTGCATTTATAATGCTTGTTTTGAAGCATAGATCGATGACGCAACCTTAAAAAGGCTTTTGTGATACAACTTTAACAAAGTTTGATTTAGAACAAGTTGGCGTGCGGATGGGAATTATTACGCTTTGATCAGCAGGCGCGGCGAGCCGCGCCCGTGGATATCAGGAGAACAGGGCGATTAACACCGGAGCCAACAGGCTCAGCAAGAATCCGTGCACGATGGCGGGAGGCACCATTTCTATCCCGCCGCTGCGTTGCAGAACCGGCAGTGTGAAATCCATCGAAGTGGCACCACATAAACCCAACGCAGAGGAGCGGCTACGGCGCACCAGCGTAGGGAGCAGCATTATTGCCACCAGCTCACGAGCCAGATCGTTGAAGAAGGCGGCACTGCCCATCACTGGGCCATAGGCGTCGGTGATCAGGATGCCGGAAAGGGAGTACCAGCCAAAACCCGAAGCCATCGCCAAACCGGCTTTCAGCGGCAGCCCCAGCAGCAGTGCTGCCACTGCACCGCCCGCCAGCGAACTGAGCGCCACCACCACTGCGACCATCATGCCACGGCGATTGAGGGCAATCTGGCGCAGCGTCATCCCACTGTTGCGTAGCTGTGCGCCTACCAGAAGCAGCAGAAACAGTAGGGCGTATTCACTGCCTTGACCGGCATATTGCAGCCAGTGCCACTGGGTGAGACCCAAGGCAAAGCCACCCACTACCACCCCACAAAGCTTCAGGGATTCCAATGCCATATGCAGGCGTGAGGGCAACGTTTCTTGCTTGTGGGTACTGTGCCAGGGGCGGCGGCGTTCAAACAGCGATAACCACAGAAGATTGGCGCAGAAAATGCACAGAAAAAACACCAGGGTGTACTGAAAGATCAGCATCAGGTTGCTGCTGAGGTTTTCCAGGAATGCCAGGCTGATCCCCATAATGAACAGGATCACATACACCATCCAGCTCAGCAGGCGGTTAATGGCCCGGATCAAGGTGACGCTACGCAAGGGGACAAGATAACCGACGATCAGCGGTATCAGTATAATCAGCAGTCCTGAATACATGTGAAACTAGCGTCCTTTAAGTTGGGATAATGCGGCAAACCTAACACGCTAACCAAAATGGGCTAAGGAGTAAAGTGGCGTATTTACGTGGTTTGCAGCACGCTGTGGCAATGTCTGCTTGACCTGTAATGGCTTTATTGCTCATCCTCAAGGTATCAGGCGAATAAAGGAGTCAGCAGATGTACCTGGAGCGTATTGAGATTGTAGGATTCCGCGGTATCAACCGGCTTTCACTGACGTTGGATGATAATACCGTGCTACTCGGGGAAAATGCCTGGGGCAAGTCCAGCCTGCTGGACGCCATGACCTTTTTGCTGGCCCCCGAACAGACGCTGTACCGCTTTTAAGCCAAAGATTTCTACTTCCCACCTGGCGACGAGGCGGCCAAAGATCGTCATTTGCAGATTATCTTTACCTTTTGTGAAAAGGATACCGGCCATGCGCATCTGCCGCGCTATCGCCATCTTTCACCTCTGTGGTCGAAGGGGGAAGATAGCCTGAGCCGCATTCACTACTGCTGCGAGGGGGAATTAGACGATGATGGCACGGTATGCACCTGGCGGCGTTTTCTTGATGCCGATGGCAACGCCTTGCACCTACACCATATCGATCAACTGGTACACGCCCTGATCCGTATTCATCCAGTGCTGCGGCTGCGTGATGCTCGCTTTATCCGCCGCCTGCGGCCCAGCTCACTCAGCGATCGCCTCCCTGCCGATAACGAAGCCCTGGCACAGCAGTTGGATCAACTGACGCGTGAACTGGTGCGCAACCCGCAAAAGCTGACCAATGCCGAACTACGGCAGGGGCTGGCGGCGATGCAGCAGCTGCTGGAACACTATTTTGCCGAGCAAGGTTCGCAGATTGCCGGGCCTCGCCGCCATCGTCAGCCGCCGGAACAACAGGCGTGGCGATCGCTAGATAGCATCAACCGCATGATTGCCGAACCTAACAGCCGCAGCATGCGATTGATCCTGCTGGGGATGTTCTCTACGCTGCTGCAGGCTAAGGGCAACGTAAAACTCGATCCCCATGCCCGGCCATTATTGTTGGTAGAAGACCCGGAAACGCGCCTGCATCCCATCATGCTGTCGGTAGCCTGGGGGTTACTCAACCAGATGCCGTTGCAGCGTATTACCACCACCAACTCCAGCGAGCTGGTGTCGCTGGTGCCGGTGGAGCATATTTGCCGCCTGGTGCGCGAATCGGCTCGGGTTGCCACCTATCGCCTTGGGCCAAAGGGGCTAAGTGCGGAGGACGGGCGGCGCATTGCGTTCCACATCCGCTTTAACCGGCCGGCCTCGCTGTTTGCCCGCTGCTGGCTGCTGGTGGAAGGGGAAACCGAAGTCTGGTTGCTCAACGAGCTGGCGCGCCAGTGTGGCTATCGTTTCGAGTCCGAAGGCGTAAGGGTGATCGAGTTTGCCCAATGCGGGCTGAAACCCTTGCTGAAGTTTGCCCGGCGCATGGGCATTGAATGGCACGCCCTGGTAGATGGTGACGAAGCCGGGAAGAAATATGCCAATGCCGTGCGCAGTATGCTGGATAATCACGAAGATAACGAGCGCGATCGTTTGACCGCGCTACCTGCGCCGGATATGGAGCATTTCATGTATCGGGAGGGATTCAGCTCGGTCTATCACCGGGTGGCTTCGGTACCGCTAAAGGTACAGATGCCGGTGCGTAAGGTGATCATCAAAGCGGTGCATCACACTTCAAAACCCGATCTGGCGATTGAGGTGGCCATGCAGGCCGGGGTGTGGGGCACCGACTCGGTGCCCCCGTTGTTGAAGAAAATGTTCTCCCGCGTGATGTGGCTGGCGCGGGGCAGGGCGGATTAAGAAAAGTGTTTGCTAATCCCCTGTTGGAGCTCATCCAGTAACTGGTAACGGCGACGATATTCCGCGCGTTTTTTGCTGGCGATGGTTTCCATCGGCTTGCGGCCAATGCGCTCGGGTAACAGGAAATAGCCGTTATCGAGCTGCTTGCCGCCCATGGAAAGCCAGAACTGATCGTAATCAGCATGCAGCTGACTTTTCTTTTTGTGGTGGTAACGCCAGTTTTGGTAAATATGGGTGGTGTTGCCTACCGCGATCAACTGCCGGATACCCAACTGTTGGGCCAGGTGGCAAATGCCTTCCAACACCAGGCGTTTTGGAAACAGGCCGTGGCAGGCTTTGGTCGTATTCTGGATCTCAGCGTGCGGCACCGTGGAATTGGCGCCTTGCATACCGCCGATAAATAACGTGGGTTGTTGCTGGTAATTCATCAAGGTGAAGGTCATTTCAGCCAGCATGACCCCTTGGCTATTGCGCAACAGCAGGGTCGTTTCACCCTCTTTATTCAAGTGGTCCAGAGAGGCCAGTTGCAGGCAGATGTGCTCACCATTTTTGTCCTGTGCGCGGCTTAAGGTAAAGGGATGGCTACCCAGTTGGCCGAGGTGCATCTTCAGCGGCATGCGTTGGGCGAGCAGATCGTAGTGATCGCGCAGGGCAAACAGACGGTCAATGCGGCTCATGTTGTTCGCCAGATAGGGGCGATGCAGCTTGCAGGGCAGATTGGGCTGTGCGGTTAAAATCTCATCCAGCAGCGGGTTGGCGGCCAGCGTATTGAGCAGGCTGCTAGTCGTGGGCCAGCAGAGCAGCGAACGGCCAAGAAACTTAAGGCGGAATGACGTTTTTTTCCAGGCATTGCTGGGCACTTTCTCGCCGTTGATCAGTGCCGTCATCAGTTGGCTGGCCGGTTTGGCCGATATGAGTGGATAGCTGAGCTGAGACATGATGAAATCCTGGTTTGTGTCTAAAAGACTATTTCATCAAGGTTTCACTAAACAGGAGTTCAATACGGCAGGGCAAAATTGCATTGCTCGAAATACGTTGAGCCTGGGTTTAGTTATCGGAAACGCAACATGCTAATTTACTTGGGTTGCCATGGTTGGCAGCCTGAGAATGACAGGAAACAGGTAGGAACAAACATTGACGTGGTTATTCAAAAGTAAGAAACGCGGGGTGCTGGTGTGCGCCGTTCTGGTGGTGCTTGCCGTTGTGGCTTATTGGCACTTTAGCCATCCGGCTCCGGTGGAGTTTAAGACCGTCAAGGTCGCTAAACGCGATCTGGAGCAAAGCGTATTGGCAACCGGCCAACTGGATGCGGTGCGTAAGGTTGATGTGGGGGCTCAGGTCAGCGGACAGTTGGAGAGCCTGAAGGTCGAGATTGGCGATAAGGTGCAAAAAGGCCAACTGCTCGGCATTATCGATCCCGAACAGGCACAAAACAGCATTCGCGAAGGCGAAGCCACGCTGCAGCAACTGCAAGCCCAGCTGCAACAGGCTTTGGCAGAGCAACAACTGGCGGCGGTGACCTTGCAGCGTAACCGCGAACTAGCCAAGGTGCAGGCGGTGTCGCGCCAGGATTTGGATAAATTCACCACTGAGCTGGCGGTAAAAAAAGCGCAGGTTGAAACCACCAGAGCGCAGATCGCCAAAAATCAGGCCAGCCTGGATACCGCCAAGATCAATCTTGCTTATACCCGTATCGAAGCGCCGATGGACGGTGATGTGGTTCAGATCACCACCTTGCAGGGCCAGACGGTGATTGCCGCGCAGCAAGCGCCCAACATTCTGACGTTGGCAGACATGAGTAGCATGATGGTGAAGGCCCAGGTTTCCGAGGCGGACGTGATCCACCTCAAGCCGGGATTGAAAGCCTGGTTTACCGTGCTGGGCGATCCGAGCAAACGTTTTGACGGCGAGCTGAAAGACATTCAGCCCACGCCAGAGAAGGTCAACAACGCTATTTTCTATTACGCGCGTTTCGAAGTGCCAAACCCACAGGGCTTGCTGCGTCTGCAAATGACCGCACAGGTGCATATTCAGCTGGCTGGCGTCAGCGATGCGCTGGTGATCCCGCTGGCGGCATTGGGGGATCAGATCGCCGATAACCGTTACCACATTTCGGTGCTGAAACAGGGCAAGGAAGAGAAGCGGGAAGTCACGATCGGCATTCGCAACAATGTGGATGTACAGATTGTCAGCGGGTTGCAGGCCGGTGAAGAAGTGATTGTCAGCCGCGGCGGCGCGGAGGCCAGCTGATGACGGCACTGTTAGAACTGAGTGATATCCGGCGCAGCTATCTCTCCGGCGATCAGACCATAGACGTGCTGAAAAACGTCAGTCTGCGCATTGATGCCGGTGAGATGGTGGCGATTATGGGGGCTTCAGGCTCCGGTAAATCGACGCTGATGAACATTCTTGGCTGCCTGGACAAGCCCAGCGCCGGGACTTACCGCGTAGCTGGGCAGGATGTGGCAACGCTTGATGGCGATGCGCTGGCCCAGCTGCGGCGCGAGCACTTTGGCTTTATCTTCCAGCGTTATCATCTGCTACCCCATCTAAGTGCGGCGCATAACGTGGAGGTGCCTGCGGTTTATGCCGGGCTGAGCAAGGCAGCACGGCGCGAAAGGGCGGCGGCCTTGTTGCAACGTCTGGGGTTGGGGGAACGTATCACCTACCGGCCAAGCCAGCTTTCGGGCGGGCAGCAGCAGCGTGTCAGTATTGCGCGGGCTTTGATGAACGGTGGTCAGGTGATCCTGGCGGATGAACCGACCGGTGCGCTCGACAGCCATTCCGGTGAAGAGGTGATGACGATCCTCAAGCAACTGCGCGAGCAGGGGCACACCGTGATTATTGTCACGCACGATCCGGCGGTAGCACAGCAGGCGGAGCGGATTATCGAGATCCGCGACGGTGAAATCATCGCCGACTCTCGGCCACAGGCGCAGGGTAACCCGCAGGCCAAAATGCTGGATATGGCCACGCCAGCGCCTTCCTGGCAGCAGATGGCTGGCCGTTTCCGTGAAGCGTTGGTCATGGCTTGGCGTGCTATGGCAGCCAACAAGATGCGCACGGCGTTAACCATGCTGGGGATCATCATCGGCATTGCCTCGGTGGTCTCGATCCTGGTGATCGGCGACGCGGCCAAACAGATGATCCTGGCAGACATCAAATCCATCGGCACCAACACCGTGGACATCTATCCCGGTAAAGACTTTGGAGACGATGATCCCAGCTTCCGCCAGGCGTTGAAGTATGGCGATCTAAGCGCGTTGCGTGAGCAGCCTTATGTCAGTGCGCTTTCGCCGAATATCAGCAGCAGCATGCGGCTACGGTTTGGCAATATTGATGTGGCCGCCAACGTCGCGGGTGTCAGTGAACAATATTTTCGAGTTTACGGCATGACGCTTTCCCAGGGGGTCGGTATCGATACCCTCCAGGTGCAATCCCAGGCGCAGGTGGTGGTGATCGACGCCAATACCCAACGGCGGCTGTTCCCGCATAAAAAAAACGTGGTGGGTGAGGTGATCCTGATCGGCAATATGCCAGCCACGGTAGTGGGTGTGGCGCAGGAAAAGCAGTCGATGTTCGGCAGCAGCAAGGCGCTGAGCGTATGGGTGCCCTATAGCACGATGGCCAATCGCCTGATGGGTAACGACTATTTTGACTCGATCACCGTGCGTATCCGTGAGGGTTATAACAGCCAGGAAGCGGAACAGCAGTTGACGCGGTTGCTGACGCTGCGCCACGGCAAGAAAGACTTCTTCACCTACAACATGGACAGCCTGGTGCAAACCGCGGAGAAAACCACCCGTACGCTGCAACTGTTCCTGACCCTGGTGGCGGTGATTTCGCTGGTGGTTGGTGGGATTGGGGTGATGAATATCATGCTGGTCTCGGTAACGGAAAGGACGCGTGAAATTGGCATTCGCATGGCGGTGGGCGCGCGCTCTGGCGATGTCCTGCAACAGTTCCTGATCGAGGCGGTGCTGGTCTGCCTGGTGGGGGGCGCGTTGGGGATAGCGCTATCGTTCGCGATTGGCCTGCTGGTGCAGTTGGCGATGCCGGGCTGGCAGATCAGCTTCCCGCCGGTGGCCTTGCTGAGTGCGTTCTTGTGTTCCACCGGTATTGGCGTGGTGTTCGGCTATCTGCCGGCACGTAGTGCTGCGCGATTGAACCCGATTGATGCGTTGGCGCGCGAGTAACAGCAAAAATAAAATGCCAGTCGAACGGCGGCTGGCATTTTGAGTTGGCAGTGCAGAAGTGGCTGAAGGGGAGCGTTTAGGCCATTGCCTCGCTTTCCAGCGGCATAATCAGGCTCGCGTGGTTCCCTTTCGGCCCTTGATGTACGTCAAACCTGACCTGTTGGCCCGCTTTCAACGTTCGGTAGCCATCCATTTTAATTGTTGAATAATGCGCGAAGATATCTTCACCGCCGCCTTCCGGGCAGATAAAGCCGAACCCTTTGGCGTTATTGAACCATTTAACAGTACCCGTCTCCATGCTGCTACATCCCTCGCAATGCTATTTTTAAAATGAGATGAATAACTGATCCAGGTGAGTACCAACTGGTCAAAAGACCAACAACTCACAAAATTACACTCTAGAGCAAATGATCAACACGTCAAGGGATCGGCCAATGACCGCGTCGGGCAGTTCACCAAAGTTTGAAGTAGTTAACGCTATTGACATGGTTTGGTAACAAATTGTGGCTGCGATAAGGGTGATTAATCGCGTTGTGCTGCGGCACGTTAACCGCGAAGATGGTAAAATAGTCTTGATACTCCCGTTTGAATAACCCGAACATGGCCCCATATACTGAGGCATGGCAGAGAAGATGAGCAGCAATGGGCAATAGCAACGATTGGCTAAATATTGAACACTTGGCCGAAGAAAAACAAATCGATGCGGTAAAACCGCCGTCAATGTATAAAGTTATACTTAACAACGACGATTACACACCGATGGAATTTGTGATTGACGTTCTGCAAAAGTTCTTTTCTTATGATATTGAACGTGCAACGCAACTGATGCTCACGGTCCACTATCAAGGCAAGGCGATCTGCGGTGTATTCACCGCCGAGGTCGCAGAAACCAAGGTGGTCCATGTGAACCGTTACGCAAGGGAGAATGAGCATCCGTTGCTCTGTACGCTGGAAAAAGCCTGAAAAGGCAATCTATTGGGGAGGTGCCTATGCTCAATCAAGAATTGGAACTCAGTCTCAACATGGCTTTCGCCAGAGCGCGCGAGCACAGACATGAGTTTATGACCGTGGAGCACCTGTTGCTGGCGTTACTCAGCAACCCTGCCGCGCGCGAAGCGCTCGAGGCTTGTACGGTGGATCTGGCTGCGTTACGCCAGGAGCTGGAAGCCTTTATCGAACAAACCACACCAACGCTGCCCACCAGCGAAGAGGAGCGCGACACCCAGCCGACGCTCAGCTTCCAGCGTGTACTGCAGCGTGCGGTATTCCACGTGCAGTCCTCCGGCCGGAGCGAAGTGAGCGGTGCCAACGTGTTGGTGGCGATCTTCAGCGAACAGGAGTCCCAGGCGGCATACCTGCTGCGTAAACACGACGTCAGCCGTCTGGACGTGGTGAACTTCATTTCACATGGTACACGTAAAGATGAGCCGGGCCAGGCACCTAATGCGGAAAACCCGGTAAACGAAGAGCAGCCTGGAGGGGAAGACCGTATGGAAAACTTCACCACCAACCTCAACCAACTGGCCCGCGTCGGCGGTATCGATCCGCTGATTGGCCGTGACCGTGAACTGGAGCGCGCCATTCAGGTGCTGTGCCGCCGCCGTAAAAACAACCCGCTGCTGGTGGGGGAATCCGGCGTAGGTAAAACCGCCATTGCCGAAGGGCTGGCCTGGAGGATTGTGCAGGGCGACGTGCCAGAGGTGATGGCAGACTGCACGCTCTACTCGCTGGATATCGGCTCATTGCTGGCGGGCACCAAATACCGTGGCGACTTCGAAAAGCGCTTCAAGGCGCTGCTCAAACAGCTGGAGCAGGATAAGAACAGCATCCTGTTTATCGACGAAATTCACACCATCATCGGTGCCGGTGCGGCTTCCGGTGGGCAAGTGGATGCCGCCAACCTGATCAAACCGCTGCTGTCGAGCGGCAAGATCCGGGTGATTGGTTCCACCACCTATCAGGAGTTCAGCAATATTTTCGAAAAAGACCGTGCGCTGGCGCGTCGCTTCCAGAAAATAGACATTACCGAGCCGACGCCGGAAGAGACCATTCAGATCATCAACGGTCTGAAAACCAAGTACGAAGCGCACCATGACGTGCGTTACACCGCTAAAGCGGTACGTGCTGCGGTGGAGCTGTCGGTGAAATACATCAACGACCGTCATCTGCCGGACAAGGCGATCGACGTGATCGATGAGGCTGGTGCGCGTAGCCGGTTGCTGCCGGTGAACAAGCGTAAGAAAACGGTCAACGTGGCGGATATCGAATCCGTGGTCGCACGCATTGCGCGTATCCCGGAAAAAACCGTCTCCGCCAGCGATCGCGACGTGCTGAGAAGCTTGAGCGACCGCCTGAAAATGCTGGTGTTTGGACAGGATCCTGCCATCGAGGCGCTGACCGAAGCGATCAAGATGAGCCGTGCCGGTCTGGGCCAGGATCGCAAGCCTGTGGGTTCCTTCCTGTTCGCCGGGCCGACCGGGGTTGGGAAAACCGAGGTTACCGTGCAGCTGGCGAAAGCGCTGGATATCGAACTGCTGCGGTTTGATATGTCCGAATATATGGAACGTCATACCGTCAGCCGTCTGATTGGCGCGCCTCCGGGCTACGTCGGTTACGATCAGGGCGGCCTGCTGACCGATGCGGTGATCAAACATCCGCACGCGGTGGTACTGCTGGATGAAATCGAGAAAGCGCACCCGGACGTGTTCAACCTGCTGTTGCAGGTGATGGACAACGGGACGCTGACCGATAACAACGGCCGTAAAGCAGACTTCCGTAACGTGATCCTGGTGATGACCACCAACGCCGGGGTACGTGAAACCGAACGCAAATCGATTGGCCTGATCGAACAGGACAACAGCATCGACGCGATGGACGAGATCAAGAAGGTGTTTACGCCAGAATTCCGTAACCGTCTGGACAACGTCATCTGGTTCAACCATCTGTCTCCTGCGGTGATCCAGCAGGTGGTCGACAAGTTTATCGTCGAACTGCAGGCACAGCTGGATGCCAAGGGCGTGTCGATGGAAGTGAGCGACGAAGCGCGTGACTGGCTGTCGGTGAAAGGCTATGACCGTGCGATGGGCGCTCGTCCAATGGCGCGTGTGATGCAGGAAAGCCTGAAAAAACCGCTGGCCAACGAACTGCTGTTTGGTTCTCTGGTTGACGGCGGCTCGGTGAAAGTCGAGCTGGACGCAGACAAGAAACAGCTGACTTACCACTTCCTCAGCGCCCAGAAGCGTAAAGCGGATGAAGGTGCTGTGCACTAAGCGGTAGACCGGTAATAAAAAAGCGATGCCTTGGCATCGCTTTTTTTATACGTAAACGTCACTAACTACGGAACTAAACTGCGTAGGGGCGCTGCATGCTGCGCCCGTCGGGACGAAAATATTCGCCTCCAACAAAATGAGTGAGCCCTCTCAGTTTACCTGCGCCAACACAACTCGGTGGAGAACGTTGCTGCGGGGGTAAACGGAAAGGGCTCTTTTGAGGGATCACATCCTCGGTGTCGCCAGTGGCTGGCGACGGGTGAGCCGATTAACGGCTACGGAAGACAATGCGGCCTTTGCTCAGGTCGTACGGGGTCAGCTCTACAGTGACTTTGTCACCCGTCAGGATGCGGATATAGTTTTTGCGCATTTTACCGGAGATATGAGCGGTAACCACGTGCCCGTTTTCCAATTCAACACGGAACATGGTGTTCGGCAGCGTATCAAGAACGGTGCCCTGCATTTCAATATTGTCTTCTTTGGCCATCGAATCCTCTAGGTCTAACTACCTTAGTTTTTAACCGGCAAGATAATGCCGAAAAACCCACATTATGTAAAGGAGTGTCGGTGAACAATGCACCGATTCCACAAAATTAGTCAGTTTGGGAGGGCAGTTCAACCAGCTGTGGGGGTATGACTTGCGCTGTCCAGCATTCCGGCGCTAACACTCTGCGCTGAAGGTTACTCAACTGCTGCAAAAATTGGCGGCGGGGAATTTCTCTCGCTCCAAGCCGGGCAGTGTGAGCGTTAAGCACCTGACAGTCAACCAATTCTCCTCCATAACCGGCAAAATGGCGGCAAAACGCCCATAAAGCACACTTTGATGCGTTGGTAGTGCGGCTAAACATTGATTCACCGCAGAACAGCGCTCCCTGGGCGACACCGTACAGGCCGCCGACCAGCTCTTCCCCTTGCCACACCTCAATGGAATGGGCGTGCCCGAGGTGATGCAATTGTAAATAGGCTTGCTGTACCTCTTCGCCGATCCAGGTGCCTTCATCGGGCCGGTATGAGCATGCGGCGATCACGGCGGCAAAATCATGATTGAGAGTAATGCGGAACGGCGGGTTGCGCAGGAATCGCTTGAGGCTGCGGCTGACATGGAATTGCGCTGGGAACAGCACCGCCCGTGGGTCCGGTGACCACCAGAGTATGGCTTCCCCAGGCGAATACCAGGGGAAGATACCGCGTTCATAGGCTGCCAGCAGCCGAGCAGGCGTTAAATCGCCACCGATGGCCAGCAGTCCGTTAGGATCGTGCAGGGCGGTCTCTGGTGAAGGAAACGCTACAGACTGCGATGACAGCTTAACAATGCGCATAAAACCTCTTAGCGTCGCCCACAGGCGGTTTTACAGCGATACATTACTGATACGTTGGCGGAATTGGGCGTAACGGCCAGGCTGGCGCATCAGCGCTGCGTGGCTGCCTTGTTCCACGATACTGCCGCCGTCCATCACGCAGATGCGATCGAAATGCTCCAGCCCATAGAGTCTGTGAGTCACCAGAATTAACGTCTTGCCGCGGCAATGCTGGCGCAGCAGGGCCAGGATCTGTTGCTCCGTCTCGGCATCCAGCCCCTCGGTCGGCTCATCCAGCAGTAATAGCGGGGCTTGATGCAGCAGGGCGCGGGCAATGCCCAGACGGCGTTGCTCACCACCGGAAAGCTGGCGGCCACCTTCACCCAGCCAGGCATTCAGCCCCTCATTTTCCAGCAGCTTATCCAGACCGACTTGTTGCAGTGCGAGGTTCAAGTCCTCATCGCTGGCCGCAGGTGCGGCGATACGCAGGTTTTCACGCAGGGTACTGCTGAAGATATGCACCCTTTGGCTCACGACCGTAGTCATGGCGCGCAGCGTAGCTTCATCATAGCTGGCCAGTGGTTGGCCGTTGAGCAGGATTTGGCCGCTGTCAGCATTCCAGGCGCGGGTCAGCAATTGCAATAGAGTCGATTTACCACAGCCGGTACGGCCCAACAGCGCGATGTGCTCACCAGCGGCGATGTTCAGCGTCACGTTGTTCAACACCGGCAGCGGCTGGTCGGGATAGGTGAAGGACACCTTGCTCAGTTGCAACTCTGCGCCCGGCTGTGAGGTTGGACCGCTGGCAGGAAAGGTGACTTCCGGTTGCTGATCAATGATCTGCTTGACCCGGGTCGCCGAAGCGATCACCTGGCCCAGATGTTGGAACGCGGCGGCGACGGGCATCATGGCTTCAAAAGAGGCCAGAGCGGCAAAGGCAAACAGGGCAATCAGGGCCCCAGGTTGAGTATCGCCACCGATCCCCGCGGCGGCTAGCCACATTAATAGCGTGACGGTGAGGCCACTTGCCAGGATCATCAGCGCCTGAGCAATCCCCCCTAGCGAAGCCTGTTGCCACTGACGGCTCTGCCAGCGCTGTTCGGTTGCGTTGAGCTTATGCCGGAAACCGTCCAGCGCGCCAAACACCACCAGTTCGGCCTGCCCCTGGAGCCAGGCGGTCAGGTCGGTGCGGTACTGGCTGCGTAACAGGGTCAACTCTTCCCCGATGGGCTTACCTGCGCGATAGAAGACCGGCGGAACGGCCAGCAACAGTAATAACAGAATTCCGCCCAGCGTCAGGGCTAGTGGCACATCCAGCCAACTGAGGCCGAAGGTGACCACCACAATCACCACCGCAGCGCTGACCATCGGCGAAATAACGCGTAGGTAGAGGTGATCGAGCGTATCGACGTCGGCAACCAGGCGGTTGAGCAGCTCAGCCTGACGGAAGCGGGCAATACCACCCGGTGACAGCGGCAGGATCTTGCGGAAGGTAAATACCCGCAGATGGGACAACACACGGAAAGTGGCGTCATGGCTGACGACCCGTTCTGCATAACGCCCGGCGGTACGGAAGATTGCCGCACCCCGTACGCCAGCGGCCGGCAGCATGTAGTTGAAGGTATACAACCCCGCCAGCCCGGCCAGCGAAGAGGCAGCCAGGAACCAGCCGGACAGCGCCAGCAGGCCGATACTGGCCAGCAGGGTGACGATAGCCAGCACGATACCCAGTAAAATCAGAAACGTGTGGCGACGATATAACGCCAGGAATGGCAGCAAAACGCGCATGATTATAGCTCCCCGCTGCGGTGTGCAATCAGTTTGGCAAACAGACCGGGCTGGGTGCTGAGCGTGGCGTAGTTGCCCTGCTGCACGATTTTGCCGCTGTCCATCACCCAAATCTGGTCATAATCTTCGGTATCTTCCAACTGGTGCGTGACCAACAGCGTGGTCTGCTGATGGGAGGCGGCATTCAGCGCCTGCATCACCAAACGCTCGCTGTGAGCGTCCAGGCTGGCCGCAGGTTCATCCAGTAACAGCAAACGGCGCGGGCTGAGCAGCGCTCGCGCTACGGCCACACGCTGAGCTTGCCCAACGGAAAGGCGGGCAGCGCCATCACCCAGATCGGTTGCCAACCCTTTTGGTAAATGCGGCAGGAATTCACTGACGTAAGCCTGTTCAACTGCCTGTTGCAATTGGTCCTCGCTGGCCTGCGGATAGCCGAGCAGAATATTGTCCCGCAGCGTTTGAGCTGGCAGATGGGGGTTTTGCCCCACCCAGCCCAGTTGCTGGCGCCAGTTAACCGCAGCCAGCTCGCGCAGTTCGATACCGTTGATCAGCAACGAGCCCCGGTAGGGCAGGAAGCCCAGAAGCAGGTTCAACAACGAGCTTTTCCCGGCACCGCTAAGCCCGACCAAGGCAATACGCTGATTGGCTGGCAGGGTAAAATTAAGCGGCCCTGCAAGCACTACGCCATTGGGTGAGAGGATTTCCAACTGTTGTGCCTGCACGGTCAGTGGTTCTTCGTCATTTAGCGTTTGAGCACCATTGCCAACTTGCTCGCCCTCGGCGGCCAGGAAGGTTTCCAGCGCTTCAGCAGCGCCCACTGCCTGGGCTTTGGCATGGTAAAAGGCGCCCAGATCGCGCAGCGGTTGGAAAAACTCCGGTGCCAGGATCAGCACCAGAAAACCGGCAAACAGCGTTACGCCCATGCCATAGCTGCCAAAGTTAAGTTCACCGAGGTAGGAGAAGCCAAAATAGACCGCCACCACGGCGATGGAAATCGAGGCGAAGAACTCCAGCACGGCGGAGGAGAGGAAGGCCAGACGCAGCACTTCCATGGTGCGCTGGCGGAAATCTTCTGAGGATTTGGCAATGTGGTCGGTTTCAGCCTGGCCGCGATTAAACAGACGCAGGGTATCCAGGCCGCGCAGGCGATCGAGGAAATTGCCACTGAGCCTTGCCAGCGCGACAAAGTTACGGCGGTTGGCATCGGCTGCCCCCATACCGACCAACGCCATAAACAGCGGGATCAGCGGGGCGGTAGCCAGCAGGATAAACCCGGCCGCCCAGTTGATCGGGAAGACGGTGATCAGGATCAGCACCGGAATAAACACGGCCAGATACATCTGTGGCAGATAGCGGGAATAGTAATCCTGCATATCCTCAATCTGCTCAACGATGATACTGGCCCAGCTGCCGGCAGGCTTGCCCTGGATCCAGGCGGGGCCAAGCTGTTGCAGCTTATCCAGCACCTGCGCACGCATACGCTGGCGAATAACCTGCCCGCAGATGAAGCCGACCCGTTCGCGCAGCCAGCTCAAGAAGGCGCGCAAGGCAAAGGTGGCGGCCAACCAGATAAACGACGAAACCAGTTCGCCACGGGGCTGATGTTCAATAATCAGCGCATGGAGCAGGGAGGCCAACAGCCAGGCCTGGGCGACGATCAAAATGCCGCTTGCCAGACCTAACAGCATGGATAAACGCAGCCAACGCTGCGCCAACGTACTCTGTGTTTTGAGCCAACGGGTTAACTGGTGCTGTCTGGTTTTTTTCATCAGGTAGTCTGCGTCGCCGATGCCTGTTGTAGCAGGCTTGGTTAACGTACTGTTAAAAAAGTGTTTGTCTCAGCGGGAAATAAGACAAGTGAACGCTAATGTTACCTCGTCACTCGGTAGACGTGAAATAAATCTGAGATTGATGGCAAAGTGGCAACGATGCTGAATTTCTAGAGAGGCTCCTAGTTAACCGATTGATTATCTAAATGGGTGCAGCATGTAGTACCCACTACGTAGTGAGCTAGCAGTTTAATCATTCGGGCAGCAGTCACGCTTTCAGCGTAGGCGTGGTTGGAAATAAATAAGGCGACCAATCGGCCGCCTCGGTAACGTTTATCGCTGAAGGGTTATTTGCACTCGGCCTGCGCGATACCGTCGAGATAGCGTTCGGCGTCCAGTGCGGCCATACATCCCGTTCCGGCTGAGGTGATCGCCTGGCGGTAGATGTGGTCCATGACGTCACCTGCGGCAAATACGCCCGGAATGGAGGTCTGGGTCGCGTTACCGTGAATACCGGACTGCACCTTGATATAGCCGTTTTCCAGCTCAAGCTGCCCGCCAAAGATTGCGGTGTTCGGGCTGTGACCGATCGCGATAAATACGCCAGCAAGCTCTAACTCTTTGGTCTGCTCAGCGTCTTTGGTGCTGCGTAAGCGCATCCCGGTGACGCCCATCTGATCGCCCAACACTTCGTCCAGCGTGCTGTCCGTATGCAGGATGATGTTGCCGTTTTTCACTTTTTCCATCAGGCGATTGATCAGGATCTTTTCGCTGCGGAAAGTGTCGCGGCGGTGCACCAGGTGAACTTCAGAGGCGATGTTTGACAGATACAGCGCTTCTTCCACGGCGGTGTTGCCACCACCGACCACGGCGACCTTCTGGTTGCGATAGAAGAAACCATCGCAGGTAGCACAGGCGGAGACCCCTTTGCCCTTGAAAGCTTCTTCTGATGGCAGGCCTAAATAACGGGCCGATGCGCCAGTCGCGATAATCAAGGCATCGCAGGTATATTCACCGCTATCACCCAACAGGCGGAAAGGGCGGTTCTGCAGATCGACGCTGTTGATATGGTCAAACACGATCTCGGTGTCGAATTTTTCTGCGTGCTCACGCATCCGCTCCATCAGCGCCGGGCCGGTCAAGCCTTCGGCATCGCCTGGCCAGTTCTCGACTTCGGTGGTGGTGGTCAGCTGACCGCCTTGCTCCATACCGGTGATCAATACCGGGTTCAGGTTCGCGCGCGCTGCATAAACCGCTGCGGTGTAGCCAGCCGGGCCAGAGCCCAGGATCAATAATTTGCTATGTTTAGCCGTGCCCATGAATAACCTCGTTTCCCACAATGGCGGACAATGGAACCGATTGTAGGGAAAATGCGGCAGTAAAAAAAGCGCCAGGGGATGTTGTTACCGATTTGTTTGATAACCAGCGCCTATTAGCCGGGTTTTTATCCCCCGGCAGAGCGGGGGAGTGAACGCGATAATTTTGTACAGCAATAGGCTAAAAACGCGATTATTGCCGGGTTTATGGGGGTAACTGCCCGGTTTTGAATGGGGCAAATTCCTAACAAAAAATCAGGTGCTCAGTTTTGCTTGCGGTACGTTCTACTGATTTTACTTCTTTTACTTTGACAATCCGCTGCGCATTTGCGAAAACATCATAGGAAGAAGAAATTAACCCCGTGCCAGCAGCAAATCGTAGGCATTTTCGCCACCCAGGCAGAACATTGCCGGGTCGCGATGGGTGAGGGAGGGTTTGCCCTGGCGGGAGTTGATGGATTTCTGAACGTAAATCATTTGAATTCGTTGCCCAGAGGTGACAGACAGGCTGGGCAACGGCGGAAGATGGTAGTGACGAATAGTGACGAAGCACAAGGGCGGTTGGTATTACGTATCCTGTTCCCTCAGGGGGATGAACCGCTTAACACTGGCATCGGGTCTTCGCTTGGAACAAATCCTTGCACATTGACGTTGGCTAGGGTGTGGCAAGTGCAGGGAAGAACATAAGAGAGACAATAATAATGGTAGATACTAAAAAACGCCCGGGTAAAGATCTCGACCGTATCGATCGCAACATCCTCAATGAGTTGCAGAAGGATGGGCGCATTTCGAACGTCGAACTTTCAAAGCGCGTGGGGTTATCCCCAACCCCTTGTTTGGAGCGTGTGCGCCGTCTTGAGCGTCAAGGCTTTATTCATGGGTATACCGCATTGCTTAACCCGCATTATCTGGATGCTTCCCTGCTGGTCTTCGTGGAAATCACGTTGAACCGTGGCGCGCCGGATGTGTTTGAGCAATTCAACTCTGCGGTGCAAAAACTTGAAGAAATTCAGGAGTGTCATCTGGTTTCCGGTGATTTCGACTATCTGTTGAAAACCCGTGTGCCAGATATGTCAGCTTACCGTAAGCTGTTGGGCGAAACTCTGTTGCGTTTACCGGGGGTTAATGACACCCGTACTTACGTCGTGATGGAAGAAGTCAAACAGAGTAACCGTCTGGTTATCAAAACACGGTAAGGTGCAGGTGCAAAACCTGATTAAATTCGTTACACTCCTGTTTATTCATACAGTTTTGGCGCCGGGGAAATTTCTCGGCGCCGTTACTCTATCCGTCAACAGGAACCTGGAGTGCCTTTCTTGAGCCAGGAATACACAGAAGATAAAGAAGTTACCCTGAAAAAACTCAGCAGTGGGCGGCGTTTGCTCGAGGCTGTGTTGATCGTGGTGGCAATTTTTGCCGTTTACCTTATGGCTGCGTTGGTCAGTTTCAATCCTTCCGATCCTAGTTGGTCGCAAACTGCCTGGCATGAGCCTATCCACAATCTGGGCGGCGGAGTAGGTGCATGGTTGGCCGACACGTTGTTCTTCACCTTTGGGGTCCTTGCCTATGCGATCCCACCGATTATGCTGGTGTTGTGCCTGTCGGGTTACCGTCGGCGCGATAACGGCGATTACGTCGATTTCTTTGGGCTCTCGTTACGTTTGATCGGCACATTGGCGCTGGTGCTTACCTCGTGTGGCCTGGCGGCGTTGAACGTTGACGATCTCTATTACTTCGCTTCAGGCGGGGTGATTGGCAGCCTGCTAAGCAATGCCATGTTGCCGTGGTTTAACGGCATTGGCGCCACTTTGGCGCTGCTCGGCATTTGGGCGGTGGGGCTGACCCTGTTCACCGGTTGGTCATGGCTGGTGATTGCGGAAAAGATTGGTGGTGTCGTGCTGGGTGCCGCTACCTTTATGACTAACCGTTCACGCCGTGAAGACCGCTATCACGATGATGACGATGTCGTGTTCGACGATCGCGAAGAAAGCGGCCAACCTGTGGCACCTGCTGCTACGGCAGTAGATGAGGACGACGCGTTGTTCTCTGCCTCTTCCGTGACCGAAACCGCCGAAGAAGAAGCGCAAGATGCCGCAGATCCTTTATTGAGTGGATTGCGTGCCAGCGATGATGACCTCCCGCTTGCCGAGCCAGCGCCGGTCGTTACCGATATCCCGGTAACGCCGAAAGCGGCCGTTCAGGCTCCGGTCACCGTGGCTCCGACAGCGCCTGCTTCCATCAGTCAGCATCCATTAACTCCTGCGCAACCACAAGACACGCCGCCGCTGTATTCGTTTGAACTGCCAGAAGAGACCCCGGCACCGAGAACGACGCACGTAACGGAGCCTTATCGTGAGGAACATGAGCCGCGCCTGGGTGACTGGCAGACCCCCGTTACGCCAAAACCAGAGCCGTCACCGTTTGATTTCTCTGCGGCCCAGCGGGATAGCGACGATGTCATTGGCTCAACGGGTTTCAGCGCCAGAGAGGTCGTGAAACCAGCGGCAACGGCCGCAGCCGCAGCGACCGCTGGCGTGGTAAACAACACCTTCATGCCAGCGTTCACTGCCACTAGCGATGCAAGCTCGCAGATCAAGCAGGGCATCGGCCCGGAACTGCCACGGCCAAATCCGGTGCGTATTCCAACCCGGCGTGAGCTGGCCTCCTACGGCATCAAGCTGCCTTCGCAGCGGATCGCGGAGCAGGAGCAGCGCAACCGTGGGGATGAACTGCAGCCAGAACTGGTCAGCAATCCGCAGGAACAAGATGAAGCCTTGCAAGAGGCCGCATTGCGTCAGGCCTTTGCCGAACAGCAAAGCCAGCGCTATGGCGAAGAGTATTCGCAAGAACAACAAGATGACGAAGATGCGCAGCGTGAGGCCGAACTCGGTCAGGCATTTGCCGCGCAGCAACAGGCACGCTATGGCGTAGAAGCACCGCAGCCTGAAGCAGAACCGGCTCCGGTGACTCGTCCGGTGGATACTCGCCAGGCCTACAGTTTCTCACCGATGGCAGATCTGGTGGATGACGGCCCAACCGAGCCGCTGTTTACCCTGTCGCCACAGCTTGAGGATAGCATCGAGCAGGAAAGCGAGTTGGAAGACGATGTGCCGTTCGGGCAGTTTGAGCCTGAGGTGCCCGCTTATCAGGCACCGCGTCCGCAAACCAACCCTGCGCCTGGTTACCAGCCGCAACAGACTTATCAGCCACCCGTTCAGCAGCAACCGCCAGCACCAGCGATGGACAGCCTGATCCATCCATTCCTGATGCGCAATGATATGCCGCTGCAGAAACCGACTACGCCACTGCCAACGCTGGATCTGTTGACCGAGGCCCCGAAAGAGGTCGAACCGGTCGATACCTTTGCGCTGGAACAGAAAGCGCGGCTGGTGGAAGCCAGCCTGGCGGATTACCGCGTCAAGGCCGACGTGGTCGATATTCTGCCTGGCCCGGTCATTACCCGCTTCGAACTGGATTTGGCTCCTGGCGTCAAGGCCGCGCGTATCTCCAACCTGTCGCGCGATTTGGCCCGTTCATTGTCAACTTCCGCCGTACGTGTGGTGGAGGTGATCCCGGGTAAGCCTTACGTCGGCCTGGAATTACCGAACGTCAAACGGCAAACCGTGTATCTGCGCGAAGTGCTGGATTGCCCAGCCTTCCGCGACAATCCATCGCCTCTGGCGATCGTATTGGGTAAAGATATTGCGGGTCAGCCAGTGGTCGCCGATCTGGCTAAAATGCCGCATCTGCTGGTGGCCGGTACTACTGGTTCCGGTAAGTCGGTTGGGGTCAACGCCATGATCCTTAGCATCCTGTATAAGGCCACGCCGAAAGAAGTGCGCTTTATCATGATCGACCCGAAAATGCTGGAGCTGTCGGTTTATGAAGGCATCCCACACCTGTTGACAGACGTGGTTACCGACATGAAAGACGCCGCCAATGCCTTGCGTTGGTGCGTGGCCGAGATGGAGCGCCGCTATAAGCTGATGTCTGCCCTGGGGGTTCGTAACCTGGCTGGCTACAATGAGCGGGTCGATCAGGCCGAGGCGATGGGCCGGCCAATCCCGGATCCGTTCTGGAAGCCAAGCGACAGCATGGATATCACGCCGCCGGTGTTGGAAAAAGAGCCGTACATCGTGGTGATGGTGGATGAATTTGCCGATCTGATCATGACGGTGGGCAAAAAGGTTGAAGAGCTGATCGCTCGCCTGGCACAGAAAGCGCGTGCTGCGGGGATCCACCTGGTGCTGGCAACCCAGCGTCCTTCGGTGGACGTGATCACCGGTTTGATCAAGGCCAACATTCCGACGCGTATCGCCTTTACCGTATCGAGCAAGATCGACTCCCGCACCATTCTCGATCAGGGCGGAGCGGAATCCTTGCTGGGGATGGGGGACATGCTGTATCTGGCACCGAACTCTTCAATACCGGTGCGTGTGCACGGGGCGTTTGTCCGCGATCAGGAAGTTCATGCCGTGGTCAAAGACTGGAAAGCGCGTGAGCGGCCGCAGTATAAAGAGGGCATTCTCAGCGCCGGTGAAGACGGTGAGGGTGGCGCAGGCGGTGGTCTGGACGGTGACGAAGAGCTGGATCCGCTGTTCGATCAGGCGGTTGAGTTCGTGGTGGATAAACGCCGCGCCTCGATTTCCGGTGTACAGCGTCAGTTCCGTATCGGCTACAACCGCGCCGCGCGTATCATCGAACAGATGGAAGCGCAGGGCATTGTCAGCGAGCAAGGGCACAACGGTAACCGTGAGGTGCTGGCCCCACCGCGGCATGACTGATTGCCATGCGGACAAATCTTAACCGGACTTATAACGTAGGGGCGCTGCATGCTGCGCCCGGTTAGATAATCAGCTTGCAAACTCAGCAACATTATCACGTTGTTATCAATCTGAAGGGCCGCTTTGCGGCCCTTGTGCAAAGAAGCGTAAACCCCTGCTTTATCGGAATAGTGCTCTGGCTGTCTGTCGAGCGCTTCGGGTAGAGTGGAGGTGTTCAGGGTTATATTGACCCAGTTTGCGGTAAACGCATTTCATAAGGTATCTGGAATAATGAAAAAACTGTTGATTGCCTGTTGTCTGCTTTCGGGATTCGCGTCTACTTCCGTGTTGGCGGATGCTGCGCAAGATTTGCAAAGTCGTCTGGCGAAAGTAAACAGTTTCCATGCCAGCTTCTCCCAATCGGTCACCAGTAGTGACGGTGCTGCAGTGCAGCAAGGGGAAGGCGAATTATGGGTAAAACGCCCTAATCTGTTTAACTGGCACATGACCTCTCCGGATGAGAGCGTGCTGGTTTCGGACGGCGAGACCCTGTGGTTCTACAACCCGTTCGTTGAGCAGGTGACGGCCACCTGGCTGAAGAACGCCACAGGCAATACGCCGTTTATGCTGATCACCCGTAACGATGCTAACGACTGGAAAAAGTACAACGTGAAGCAGAAGGGCGATGATTTCGAACTGACGCCAAAGGCCAGCAGCGGTAATCTGAAGCAGTTTGCCATCACCGTGACCAATAGCGGCACCATCAAAAGCTTTGCCGCGGTTGAGCAAGATGGCCAACGTAGCGCTTATCAGCTGAAGAGCCAGCAGAGCAGCAGCGTTGATGCTGCCAAATTCAAATTTACCCCACCGAAGGGGGTGACGCTGGACGACCAGCGCCAGTGAGGTCTACGTGAGCAACATGTCACTCGATTTTTCCCACAATGAGTTCCAGCCACTGGCCGCGCGTATGCGGCCAACCACGCTGGCGCAATACATTGGCCAGCAGCATTTGCTGGCCCCGGGCAAGCCGTTGCCACGCGCCATCGAGGCGGGGCAGTTGCACTCGATGATCCTGTGGGGGCCGCCGGGAACCGGGAAAACGACGCTGGCAGAGTTGATTGGTCGCTACGGTCGGGCCGATGTTGAGCGTATCTCAGCGGTAACCTCCGGCATCAAGGAGATCCGCGAAGCCATTGAGCGCGCCCGGCAAAACCGGGATGCAGGCCGCCGCACCATCCTGTTTGTTGACGAGGTCCACCGCTTCAATAAAAGCCAGCAGGATGCTTTCCTGCCACATATCGAAGACGGCACCATTACCTTTATCGGCGCCACCACGGAAAACCCCTCCTTTGAGCTGAACTCGGCGTTGCTGTCCCGCGCGCGGGTGTATCTACTCAAAGCGCTAACGGCGGACGACATCGGCCAGGTGCTGGATCAGGCGATGGAAGACAAGGCGCGTGGTTTTGGCGATCAAAACATTGAGCTGCCGCCGGAAACCAAGCGCATGCTGTCGGAACTGGTGGGTGGCGATGCTCGCCGCGCCTTGAACAGTCTAGAGATGATGGCCGATATGGCGGAAATCGACGGCAAAGGCATGCGGGTATTAACCCCGGAGTTGCTCAAAGAGGTCTCTGGTGAACGCAGTGCGCGTTTCGATAACAAAGGCGATCGCTATTACGATCTGATTTCAGCACTGCATAAATCCGTGCGTGGTTCGGCACCGGATGCCGCCTTGTACTGGTATGCGCGTATTATTACCGCCGGTGGCGATCCGCTGTATGTGGCGCGCCGCCTGCTGGCCATTGCCTCCGAAGACGTTGGCAACGCCGATCCACGCGGAATGCAGGTGGCCATTGCCGCCTGGGATTGCTTCACCCGCGTAGGCCCTGCGGAAGGGGAACGCGCTATCGCACAGGCGATCGTTTATCTGGCCTGTGCCCCCAAAAGCAACGCTGTGTATATCGCTTTTAAAGCCGCCATGCGTGATGCCAAAGAGATGGCAGACTATGACGTGCCGGAGCATCTGCGTAACGCACCGACCAAGCTGATGAAAGAAATGGGGCTGGGCGCAGAATACCGCTATGCCCATGACGAACCCAACGCCTACGCGGCCGGAGAGAGCTATTTCCCGGCGGAAATGGCCACCACGCGCTACTATCATCCAACCTCGCGCGGGCTGGAAGGTAAAATCGGTGAAAAGTTGGCATGGCTGGCTGAGCAGGATCAAAATAGCCAGACAAAACGCTACCGCTAGCGTTGCCGTTGCGGTAAGGTTAGCGGGTATCACACTTCTTTTATGCGGCTATACCATTGCGGCATAAAACATAATTTCTCTTTCAATAACAACAAGCACAGGATTAGCATGCTCGATCCCAATCTGCTGCGTAATGAGCTAGACGCAGTCGCCGTAAAACTGGCTCGCAGAGGCTTTAAACTCGATCTGGATCTGCTGCGTTCGCAAGAAGAGCGCCGTAAGGTTCTGCAGGTAGAAACTGAAACACTGCAGGCAGAACGTAACTCCCGATCGAAATCCATCGGCGCGGCCAAAGCGCGCGGTGAAGATATCGAGCCACTGCGTCGCGAAGTGAACGAACTGGGTGACAAGCTGGATGCTGCCAAGGCCGCACTGGATAAGCTGCAGAGCGAGATCCGTGATTACGCGTTGGTGATGCCAAACGTGCCGGATGACGCGGTGCCGGACGGTAAAGACGATAGCGAAAACCTGGAAATCTGCCGCTGGGGCGAACCGCGTCAGTACGATTTCCCGGTACGCGATCACGTTGAGCTGGGCGAAATGGCCGGTGGGCTAGACTTTGCCGCTGCGGTGAAACTGACCGGTGCGCGTTTTGTGGTGATGAAAGGCCAAATGGCTCGCATGCACCGTGCGTTGGCCCAGTTCATGCTGGATCTGCACACGGAACAGCACGGCTATCTGGAAACCTACGTGCCGTATCTGGTTAACCATGCCACGCTGTACGGTACGGGTCAGTTGCCGAAGTTTGGTGAAGATCTGTTCCATACCAAACCGCTGGAAGAAGAATCAGAAAGCAGCAACTACGCGCTGATCCCAACTGCGGAAGTGCCAGTCACCAACCTGGTGCGTGACGAGATCCTCGATGAAGAAGATCTGCCGCTGAAGATGACCGCACATACGCCATGCTTCCGTTCAGAAGCCGGTTCTTACGGGCGTGACACCCGTGGCCTGATCCGTATGCACCAGTTCGACAAGGTCGAAATGGTCCAGATCGTGCGCCCAGAAGACTCGATGAATGCGCTGGAAGAGTTGACCGGCCATGCGGAGAAAGTGCTGCAACTGCTGAACCTGCCATATCGTAAAGTGCTGCTGTGCACCGGTGATATCGGTTTTGGTTCCTGCAAAACCTACGATCTGGAAGTGTGGCTGCCTGCGCAGAACACCTATCGTGAGATCTCTTCCTGCTCCAATATGGGAGATTTCCAGGCACGTCGTATGCAGGCTCGTTGCCGCAGCAAAACCGAGAAAAAGCCACGCCTGGTGCACACGCTGAACGGCTCTGGCTTGGCCGTAGGCCGTACTCTGGTTGCCGTGCTGGAAAACTACCAGCAGGCCGATGGCCGTATTCAGGTGCCAGAAGCGTTGCGTCCTTACATGGGCGGCCTGGAATATATCGGTTAATCCACCCCCCACGGTGGTAGCGAAATGTTATATCGAAAGCGCCTACGGGCGCTTTTTTTTCGTGTGAATAATTTTCATTTACGAATGAAAGCCACATTTATTGATAGCAGACAAAGTTTATTACCTCCTTGTGAGTAATATCCTTACCCATGGAGGGGGAATTATTTTTCCACATCAAACCACCCAGCGCTAATTCAGCTTCCTCCTGTCTCTGCCGACCAAGGCATGACTTTTCCCGTTGTTCGGGCAAGACCTGGAGTGAGCTATGTCGAAGCAAAAATCTGCAACATCATCCAACGGTATCAGCCGCCGTACGCTAATGAAATCCGGCACGGTAGCGGGCTTGACCCTGGTCGCTGGCGGTTTTTCGTTGCCTTTTAGTCGCCATGCAGTGGCAGAAACGGTCGACACCGCGGTGCAACCCGCACCGCAGGATAAAGTGGTGTGGGGAGCCTGCTCGGTTAACTGTGGCAGCCGCTGCGCCTTGCGGTTACACGTACGCGATGACGAAGTTTACTGGGTTGAAACCGACAACACGGGCGACGATGTTTATGGCAACCATCAGGTGCGCGCCTGTCTGCGTGGCCGCTCCATGCGCCGGCGCATGAACCATCCGGAACGCTTGAATTACCCGATGAAACGCGTCGGCAAACGTGGCGAAGGTAAATTCAAACGCATCAGTTGGGAAGAGGCTTACAGCGAAATTGCCGCCAGCCTGCAACGCATCGTCGCCAAATACGGCAATGAAGCCGTTTACATCAACTATACCTCTGGCATTGTCGGCGGCAATATTACCCGTTCTTCGCCTTATGCCTCGCTGGTTGCCCGCCTGATGAACTGCTACGGTGGTTTTCTCAGCCACTATGGCACCTACAGCACCGCCCAGATCGCCTGCGCCATGCCTTATACCTACGGCAGCAATGAAGGTAACAGCACCTCTGATATTGAAAACAGCAAGCTGGTGGTGCTGTTCGGCAACAATCCAGCGGAAACCCGCATGAGCGGCGGTGGCATCACCTACTTCCTGGAGCAGGCTCGGGAACGTTCTAACGCGCGCATGATCGTCATCGATCCGCGTTATACGGATACGGCCGCTGGTCGGGAAGATGAGTGGATCCCGATCCGGCCAGGCACTGATGCCGCTCTGGTCGCCGGATTGGCGCACGTATTGATCAGCGAAGATTTGGTCGACCAACCGTTCCTGGATAACTACTGCGTGGGTTACGATGAGAAAACCTTACCTGCCGGTGCACCAGCCAACAGCCACTACAAGGCTTATATCCTGGGGCAGGGCGAGGACGGCGTTGAGAAGACTCCACAGTGGGCATCGCAGATCACCGGCATTCCGGCCGAGCGTATCATCAAGCTGGCACGTGAAATTGGCAGTGCCAAACCGGCCTATATCTCCCAAGGTTGGGGGCCACAGCGCCAGGCAAATGGTGAGCTCACCTCGCGGGCCATTGCCATGCTGCCGATCCTGACCGGCAACGTGGGGATCAACGGCGGTAACAGCGGCGCGCGTGAATCAACCTACACCATCACCATTGAACGGATGCCGGTGCTGGAAAATCCGGTAAAAACGCAGATTTCCTGCTTCAGCTGGACCGATGCCATCGCCCGCGGCCCGGAAATGACCGCCAAACATGATGGGGTACGCGGCAAAGACAAGTTGGACGTGCCGATCAAGTTCATCTGGAACTATGCCGGTAATACCATTACCAACCAGCACTCCGATATCAACAAAACCCACGACATTCTGCAGGATGACTCCCAGTGTGAAATGATCGTGGTGCTGGAAAACTTTATGACCTCCTCGGCGAAATACGCCGATATTCTGCTGCCGGACCTGATGACGGTCGAGCAGGAGGACATCATCCCAAACGACTACGCTGGCAATATGGGTTACCTGATCTTTATCCAGCCAGCCACCTCTGCCAAGTTTGAACGTAAACCCATCTATGAAGTGATGAGCGAGGTGGCGCGCCGCCTTGGGCCTGAGGTGCACCAAAAATTCACCGAAGGGCGTACTCAGGAGCAGTGGCTGCAATACCTTTACGCCAAGATGTTGGCAAAGGACCCGCAGTTGCCCTCGTATGAAGCCTTGCGCAGCATGGGGATATACAAGCGTAAAGACCCTAATGGGCACTTTGTGGCCTATAAAAAATTCCGGGACGATCCCGCAGCCAACCCGTTGAAAACGCCTTCAGGCAAGATTGAGATCTATTCGGCCAAGTTGGCAGAGATTGCCAACAGTTGGGAGTTGGAGAAGGACGAAACCATCAGCCCGCTGCCGGTCTACGCCTCAACCTTTGAAGGTTGGGATGATCCGTTGCGTAACACCTACCCGCTGCAAATGTTCGGTTTCCACTATAAGGCCCGGACCCACTCCAGCTACGGCAATATCGATGTGCTGCAGGCGGCTTGCCCGCAGGAAGTCTGGATCAATCCGCTGGATGCCAGCCAGCGCGGCATTGCCAGCGGTGAAACGGTGCGGGTATTCAATGGCCGTGGCGAAGTTCGCGTGGCCGCCAAGGTGACACCGCGCATCATGCCGGGCGTGGTAGCTATGGGGCAGGGAGCCTGGCATCAGGCCAACATGAACGGCGACCGTATCGATCACGGTGCCTGCATGAATACGCTCACCACCCACCGGCCATCGCCGCTGGCGAAAGGTAACCCGCAGCATACCAATCTGATAGAGATCGAAAAGGTATGAAATAATAATCATTATCAATAATGGCAGTGATATCAACTATTTATTGATTGTGAACAAGGTGGAACTACCTATTTAGGAGGATAGTTCCACCTAGAGCAGGTCAAAATAAAAAAACCATTACCTGCCATTTTAAAACCGATCTGCGTAGTTGATTGCAGATTTTCCTGTAGCCATACCCCTGGCTGATTGAAGCAACCCAGAGCGAAATATTATGAGCGAGTCCCCCAAAAAACCTCTAACCGGCTTTCAGTGTTCCAGGCGAAAGCTGGTCAAAAACAGTGCCATTGGCGGGCTTGCCCTTGCCGTTGGTGGCGTTTCCCTACCTTTCAGCCGTCGTGCCAGCGCTGAAACCTCCCCGACATCCGCCCTTGCTAAACCAGAAGAAAAAGTGGTGTGGAGCGCGTGTACGGTAAACTGCGGTAGCCGTTGCCCGCTGCGGATGCATGTGGTCGACGGTATGATCAAATATGTCGAAACGGATAATACAGGCAACGACGAGTACCAAGAGTTGCATCAGGTTCGTGCCTGCCTGCGTGGGCGTTCAATGCGCCGCCGCGTGTATAACCCGGACCGCCTGAAGTACCCCATGCTGCGCGTGGGCAAGCGGGGCGAAGGAAAATTCAAGCAGATAAGCTGGGATGAAGCCTACACGCTGATCGCTGACAACATGAAGCGCATCATCAAAGACTATGGCAATGAAGCCATCTATTTGAACTACGGCACCGGCACCTTGGGGGGCACTGTCACCCGCTCCTGGCCACCGGGTTCTACGTTGATCGCGCGCCTGATGAACTGCTGCGGCGGCTATCTGAACCACTATGGTGACTACAGCACCGCGCAGATCGCCATGGGGCTGAATTATACCTACGGCGGTTGGGCTGACGGTAACAGCCCGACGGACATCGAAAACAGCAAGCTGGTGGTGCTGTTCGGCAACAACCCTGGCGAAACCCGCATGAGCGGCGGCGGGGTCACCTACCTGCTGGAGCAGGCGCGTGAGCGTTCGAATGCGCGCATGATTGTGATCGATCCGCGCTACACCGATACCGCTGCCGGTAGGGAAGACGAGTGGATCCCCATTCGCCCTGGCACCGATGCGGCACTGGCTGCCGGGTTGGCGCATGTGTTAATCAGCGAGAACTTGGTCGATCAGCCGTTCCTGGATAAATACTGCGTGGGTTACGACGAAAAAACCTTACCTGCGGGGGCTCCAGCTAATGGGCACTATAAGGCTTATATCCTGGGCCAAGGTGACGACGGCATTGAGAAAACGCCTGCCTGGGCCTCAAAAATTACCGGTATCCCGGCCGACCGCATCGTCAAACTGGCGCGCGAAATAGGCAGTACCAAACCTGCGTTCATTTCCCAAGGTTGGGGGCCGCAACGCCATGCCAACGGTGAATTGACCTCACGTGCCATCGCCATGTTGCCGATCCTCACCGGTAACGTCGGGATCCATGGCGGTAACACGGGGGCGCGCGAAGGCTCCTACGGCCTGCCGTTTGTTCGGATGCCGACTTTGGAGAATCCGGTTAAAACCAGCATCTCCATGTTCATGTGGACCGATGCCATTCTGCGTGGGCCGGAAATGACCGCCAAGCGTGACGGCGTGCAGGGCAAAGACAAGCTGGACGTGCCGATCAAGTTTATCTGGAACTATGCCAGTAACTGCCTGATTAATCAGCACTCAGAAATCAACCGTACCCATGACATTCTGCAAGACGAGAAGAAGTGCGAGATGATCGTGGTGATCGATAACCACATGACCTCGTCGGCGAAATATGCCGATCTGGTGCTGCCAGATTGCACCGCCTCTGAGCAGATGGATTTCTGTCTGGATGCCTCAAGCGGCAATATGGGCTACGTCATCTTCGCCGATCAGGCGATCAAGCCGCAGTTTGAATGTAAGAACATTTATGAAATGACTAGCGAGATCGCCCGGCGTATGGGGGTTGAGCAGGTCTTCACTGAGGGGCGGACTCAGGAAGAGTGGTTGCGTCACCTTTATCAGCAATCCCGCGAAGCCATTCCGGCGCTACCGGAGTTTGAACAGTTCCTCAAGCAAGGGATCTTCAAGCAGCGCGATCCCGATGGTCACCATGTGGCTTACAAAGCATTCCGGGCCGATCCGCAGGCTAATCCACTGAAAACACCTTCAGGCAAGATCGAGATCTATTCTGCCCAACTGGCGGAACTGGCAGCGACTTGGGAATTATCCAAGGACGACGTTATCGACCCGCTGCCGGTGTATGCGGCCGGTTTCGAAAGCCTCGACGATCCGTTAAGCGGCAAGTATCCATTGCAGATGACCGGTTTCCACTACAAGGCCAGAACCCACTCCACCTACGGCAACGTAGACGTGCTGAAGGCCGCTTGCCGCCAGGAGATGTGGATCAACCCGATCGATGCGCAATCCCGCGGCATAGCCAACGGGGACCTGATCCGTATTTTCAACGACCGTGGTGAGGTACGCATTAATGCCAAGGTGACGCCGCGCATGTTGCCAGGGGTGGTCGCTATGGGTGAAGGAGCCTGGTATGCGCCAGATGGTAGCCGTATCGATCATGCTGGCAGTATCAACGTCTTGACCACCCAGCGCCCGTCGCCGTTGGCCAAGGGCAATCCTTCTCACACCAATCTGGTCCAGGTCGCCAAACTTTAAGGAGTAGCTGATGACTACGCAATATGGATTCTACATTGATTCAAGTCGTTGCACCGGCTGCAAAACCTGCGAGCTGGCCTGCAAAGACTATAAAAACCTGACCCCGGACGTCAGCTTCCGCCGCATCTATGAGTATGCCGGGGGCGACTGGCAGCAGGACGGCGATAGCTGGCACCAGAACGTGTTTGCCTATTACCTGTCAATCGCCTGTAACCACTGCGAAGACCCGGCCTGCACCAAAGTGTGCCCAAGCGGCGCCATGCACAAGCGGGAAGACGGCTTTGTGGTGGTGAACGAAGAGATATGTATCGGTTGCCGCTACTGCCATATGGCTTGCCCATACGGCGCACCGCAGTACAACGAAGCGAAAGGCCACATGACCAAGTGCGATGGCTGCTATGAGCGCGTCGCCGTTGGCCAAAAGCCGATTTGTGTCGAGTCCTGCCCGCTGCGTGCACTGGACTTTGGCCCGATCGACGAACTGCGTAAACAACATGGCACCCTGGCGCAAGTGGCACCGTTACCGGCCGCGCATTTCACCAAACCGTGCATCGTACTGAAACCTAACGCCAACAGCCGCCCGAGTGGTGACACTACCGGCCATCTGGCTAATCCGAAGGAGGTTTAAAATGGGAACGGGATGGCATGAATGGCCGCTGATGGTGTTCACCGTATTAGGGCAGTTTGTGGTGGGCGGCGTCATCGTAATGGGGCTGGCGTTGATCGCCGGTAATCTGACCGATCGCCAGAGCAAGGCGGTCCACGGTTCTATGTTTTTCCTGTGGTTGCTGATGGGGATTGCCTTTATCGCCTCCGTGATGCACCTGGGGACGCCGATCAGGGCCTTTAACTCGCTCAATCGCATCGGTGAGTCGGCGTTGAGTAATGAAATCGCCAGCGGTTCGGTGTTTTTTGCGGTTGGTGGCCTCTATTGGCTGCTGGCCGTGTTGAAAAAAATGCCGCCGGCGCTGGGTAAAGCCTGGCTGGTGCTCACCATGGTGCTAGGCCTGCTGTTTGTCTACGCCATGACGCGTGTCTACCAGATCGATACCGTACCGACCTGGCATAACGGTTACACCACGCTTAATTTCTTCCTGTCGGTGTTTATTGGCGGGCCGCTGTTGGGTGTGTTGCTGCTGCGGGCCGCCGGTCTGCAAGTGGCTGGCCGTGGTCAACTGATGATGATCAGCGTGCTGGCGCTGCTGCTTAGCCTGTGCTCGGCGCTGTTGCAGGGCAGTGAGTTGGCCACTATCAGCAGCTCGGTACAGCAGGCGTCGGCACTGATCCCGGAATATGGCCAACTGATGGTATGGCGGCTGGTATTGCTGGTTCTCGGCCTGGGTTGCTGGATTTGCCCGCAGTTGCGCCGTGGTAACGCCAGTGTGATGGGGTTGACCTTGGGCTTTGTGTTAGTCTTTGCCGGTGAGTTGATTGGCCGTGGCGTGTTCTACGGCCTGCATATGACCGTTGGCATGGCCGTGGCTGGCTAACGTTAATCTGGGCGCGGCCTGGCTGCGCCCCTGGAGAAGCCCCAAGTTATGATGCTTGAAAAAATTGCCCTGACTGGCCGTGTGCTAGGTGTTTTATTGTATGCCCCACCGGAGAGCAAAGAGTGCCAGCCTTTACTGGATTCTCTGGCCGACCCGCAGTGGTTGACCGAATGGCCTTATGAAGGCGTGCAAGAGGCAGCAGCCCTGATTGCCGAAGGTTTGACTGGAAACCAGCCAGAGACGCTGTCAGAAGCTTATCAACGCCTGTTTGTTGGCCCACATACGCTGGTTGCTCCTCCTTGGGGATCGGTCTACCTGGATAGAGAGAGCGTGCTGTTTGGTGATTCGACGCTGCGCCTGCGCCAATGGCTGCGGGTGAACGGTATCGAAGCCCAGCGCAACCAGAATGAGCCGGAAGACCATATTGGCACTTTGCTGATGATGGCGGCCTGGTTGGCCGAAGAGAAGCAGCACAAAATGATTTCCGGGCTGATTGCGCTGCACATTCTGCCGTGGGCACCGCGTTATCTGGAGCTGCTGCAGCAACATGCCGGACATCCGTTCTATCAAGGTGTGGCTCAGTTGGCACAAATCACGTTGGCTGCCTGGGCGGAAGAGTGCCCGTCACCGGTGCCGAGCCTGGAGCTGTATTTCTAATGAACAACAACCAGCAACTGTCTGCGCAAGGCAATAGCCGCCGCCGGTTGCTGACTGGTTGGCTGGATCGTAATAAAGCCTTGCCGGAACAGGATACGTCCTCTGTGACATTGCCTGCGGTGGCTCGTCCACCTCAGGCTTTGCCGGAGGCGTTGTTCAGCGCGTTGTGCAACGGCTGTGGCGGCTGCGTGAGCAGTTGCCCGTACGGTTTATTGAGCCTCGAGCAAAACAAGCCGGTATTGAGCATCGATTTCACCGAGTGTGATGTTTGCCGCAAATGCACCACCGCCTGCCAAACCGGGGCGCTGCGTGACAAAATGCCCTGCGACACGCTGCTGCGCCCGCAAATCAGCCATAGCTGCCTGGGGCGGCAAGACAGCTGCCGGATGTGTACCATCAACTGCCCGCAACAGGCTTTATCCTTCCAGCTTTCTGAAAACGGAGCCCGCCAATTGCAGTGTGACGACACGCTGTGTAATGGTTGCGGACTGTGCAAGCTTTCCTGCTTTCATGGGCATATTTCCCTGGCCGCCTCGGGTGAAAAATCGTTGCCGGAACAGCTATAAAGCCACTTTTAACCCGTTGTTAAACATATTGTGCGATCGCCCGTTAACCGCCGATTGACTTTTTTATCGCCAGTGGCATGATGCGCGCACTCTACTCTGTCTGTTCGGTTTCAATTTCACTATGTCCGCATATTCTCGCCCAGTGCTTATGTTGCTCTGTGGCCTATTGCTGCTTACGGTTTCCATCGCCGTTTTGAACACTTTGGTTCCCCTCTGGTTAACGCATGCTCAATTGCCAACCTGGCAAGTGGGGGTGGTCAGTTCGTCTTATTTTACCGGTAACCTGTTGGGAACGCTGGTGGCGGGCAAACTGATCAAGCGGATTGGCTTTACCCGCAGCTATCATCTCGCCTGTCTGGTCTTTGCCTTCGCTACCGTGGGTATGGTGCTGTCGCTGGACTTTTGGAGTTGGATCGGCTGGCGCTTCTTTGCCGGGGTAGGCTGTGCCTGGATTTGGGTGATCGTTGAAAGCGCACTGTTGCGCAGCGGTAATCTGAGTAACCGTGGCCAATTGTTGGCGGCGTATATGATAGTTTACTACCTCGGTACGGTTGCGGGGCAGTTGCTGTTAAGCAGTGTTTCAACCCAACTGCTGGATGTGGTGCCGTGGGTGACCGCCGTTGTGATGGCCGCTATGTTGCCGATGCTGTTTGCGCGGGTTAATAACCAAGATGACGAGCCGCAGCAGGCCTCTATCTGGCAGATGTTTAAGCGTCGTGACGCCCGGTTGGGCATCAACGGCTGTATTATCTCGGGGATTGTGCTGGGCTCGCTGTACGGCCTGATGCCGCTGTATTTAAACCATCAGGGGATGAGTGATGCCAACGTGGGTTACTGGATGGCGCTGCTGGTCAGTTCCGGCATCGTGGGTCAGTGGCCGATAGGGCGCCTGGCCGATCGCTATGGTCGCCTGTTGGTGCTGCGCATTCAGGTGTTCGTGGTGATCCTTGCCAGCATCGCAATGCTGGGTAACTATGCGATGGCTCCGGCGCTGTTTATTCTGGGCTGTGCTGGCTTTACCTTATACCCGGTGGCGATGTCCTGGGCCTGCGAAAAGGTGCTGCCGCATCAGTTGGTGGCGATGAACCAGACATTGTTGATGAGCTATACCGTTGGCAGCTTGCTAGGCCCATCGATGACGTCGATGCTGATGCAGAGCTACTCCGATCGGCTGCTGTTTGTGATGATTGCGGTAGTGGCGCTGGTCTATCTGGTGATGCTGCTGAAGAAACCGGACCATCACCACACCCCGTTAGCTGCGGCCTGAACATGAAAAACCGATCTTTCGAGTGACAGGCAATTAATTGATATTGCGTACCAAGATATTTTCCGATAAGTGCAGGCTAATGTTTATCCCTCTTTTAGCTGCACTATATCGGTACTCATTGAGCATTTCGCGAATATCGTCATCCAGATAGTCGATGCCTTCACAATCTATGATCACTTCGCTATCCGGCTTAATTTGTCCCAATAAATGTTTTAATCGCATCTTGTTCAGAAAGGTCAGGTTTTGCTGACATTTGATTAAGTAGTGATTGTCGTAATGCGTCAACCGTAGGGCGTTGCGATTGCTTTGGTACAAACTTCCCACCAGTTGTACACCTAGTCCAAGGGCGATCCCTTCTAACATACCGAGAAATAAAATACCGAACAGGGTGGCGGTGAAGGGGATAAATTGTTGTAGGCCTTGCCGCCATAGCAATAAGATAATTTTTGGATGTGCCAGCTTAAAGCCAGTATAAATCAAAATTGCCGCTAAACTCGCCAAGGGAATATTGTTAAGTAAATCTGTAAATATCACCGCACTGAGCAGTAATAATAGCCCATGGATGAGGATCGACAGACGGCTGCGCGCGCCAGCCTGCACGTTGGCAGAGCTTCTTACGATCACAGAGGTGATAGGTAAGCCCCCTATCAGGCCACTTAGCATATTACCGGCCCCTTGCGCACGCAGCTCTTTATCGGCACTCGGTTCTGGCGTCATGGGGGCAATTTTCTTCAACGCCTCCTGACTGAGCAGCGTTTCCAAACTGCCGACGATGGCAATAGTCATTGCTATCACATAGACCGCTGGATTACGCCAAGCTTGCCAGTTAGGAAAAGAGAGTTGAGATTGTAATGCTTCCACACTTGTCAGCGCAGGCAATTCAATGCGTGCCAGGTTTGCCAGCCCGGGTGACAAAAGCTCTGCGAGCCAGACAAATAAACATCCCCATAAAACGGCAATCAGAGGGCCCGGTAATGCGGAAAGCCGCAGGCGCTGCTTAACAGAAGAGCTCCCCCAGAATTTGATAAGCAGTAGCGCCCCGATGCTGACTATTATGGCTGCCGGGGTAATGTCTGCCTGTAGTTGCTGCAAAGTGATTTCTTCGCTAAGCCCATGACCTACAGGGTATCCCATAGCCAGTGGCAATTGCTGTAAAATAAGCAGGATGCCAATACCTGCCAACATACCGTGGATCACCGCACTGGGGATCAGTGTCGCCAATTTGCCACTGCGTAGCATTCCAAAGACAAATTGAAATATTCCTGACAGTAGCAACGCGAACAAGAAGGTTGGAAAATCGCCCAAAGAAACGATTGCGCTGGTAACAATAGTGACCAACCCGGCCGCAGGACCGCTAACGGAAAAAGGGGAAGGGCTGAGTAGTGTGACAAGGAGCCCGCCGATGATCCCAGTCAGTAACCCCACGAAGGGGGGAACTCCACTGGCTTGAGCGATCCCCAGACACAGTGGCAGAGCGACCAGGAATACGACTAATCCAGCCGGAAGATCAAAGCGAAAATTAGCGTATCTCATGGCACTTCTCCGTCGTCGGGGTATTGCGCCAGTATATTAAGGAATCCCGTGTGCATATCGTAAATACAGCCGAATAGCGTCAATGCTTTATTCTGTTGCCAGGCTCTCTGGATTATGGCGGTTTTACTGAGCTTATTCAGTTGTACCTGTACGTTGGCATACACGGCCTTTTTCAAATGCTCAGTTTCTTCATTTTCGGGAGGTTTTAGAGTGACTAGATGGGGGGCCAGAGAGAAGCGCAGAGATGCAAGACGGCGTGTTAATGAGTCTTTTACTGGAACATTTTGGATACTTAAAGCTGACTGGATCCCACCGCAACCGTAATGCCCGCAAATGACGATGCTGCTTACACCAAGATGTTCCACGGCGTATTGCACCACACTCATCAAATTATCATCTTGTTCTTCGACCATATTGGCAATATTACGATGGACAAATAGCTCGCCGGGTTGTGCACGCACGATAGTTTCAGCAGGGACTCGACTGTCAGAACAGCCGATCCATAGAATTTCAGGGTGCTGAGATTTTGCAAGCTGTGAGAAGTAACTCGGGTCCCGCCATTGCTGTTCTGTTGCCCAGCTACGGTTTCTTACTAATAGATGATTCAAGGAGTTCATAACATGTCCCTTTGTTGGTATTAATCGGCCATGACCAGCCGTTGTAGAATTCATCGCTGACGCGTAAACCACCCTGATTTCTACCAGCATTGCTGATGTTTGGCTTGAGCGACGCAGTTATACTAAGCAGGTAATATGTAAATTTATTTTATGAATAAGTAAAGATGGGTGGGGGGAATGTAATTTAATCTATGCGGGAGTCAAACCGTGGCGGGTAAGTGAGTAAGGTAATTATCTGTATTTGTTATAATAATCGATATTTAAGTTTGGTTAATATTTAATAGACCGTCATCTCCCCTGCAATCACCGTTTTTGTTAAGTGTTATTTATTAATGCATTTTGCAAAAAAGCAGTTCAACCGCAATGTTGGCGAAGTCTCTTGAACAGGGGACCTGATCAAGAGACCGCTCACAGGAAGAAGGTTAGGACATCTGCGGGAGCTTAATAGATCACTTTATGGCCGTAGCTTTCCAGGATCCCTTTCACGCGATCCATGGTGTCGGCCTTCGGCGGATGAACGCCGTCCAGCTTGTACTCTTCACCCATCGCTATCCATTTGTGCTTGCCTAGCTCGTGGTAAGGCAACAGCTCGATCTTCTCGATATTGGTCATATCCTTGGTGAACTCACCGAGCAGATGCGTAGATTTATCATCATCAGACCAGCCCGGCACCACCACGTAGCGGATCCAGGTGCGTTGATTACGCTTGGCCAGATAACGGGCAAACTCCAGCGTGCGGTGGTTGGAAACTCCCACCAGGTTCTGGTGAATATCGTCATTCATCTGTTTCAGATCGAGCATCACCAGATCGGTAGTATCCAGCAGCTCATCGATCACTGGGTCGTAACGGCGGACAAAACCGTTGGTGTCCAGACAGGTGCTGATCCCTTCCTTGTGACAGGCGCGGAACCAGTCGCGGACAAACTCGGCCTGCAGGATCGCTTCGCCGCCGGACGCCGTTACGCCACCGCCGGAAGCGTTCATAAAGTGACGGTAGGCCACGGTATCGGTCATCAGCTCTTCAACCGTGACCTCTTTGCCGCCGTGGGTGTCCCAGGTATCGCGATTATGGCAGTACAGGCAGCGCATCAGGCAACCCTGGAAGAACACGATAAAGCGGATACCTGGGCCATCAACGGTGCCACAGGATTCGAAAGAGTGGATGCGGCCTTTCAAGGACATTGCGGGTTTCTCCAAAATCGACTGTCAAACGCAGTCTAAAATAGGCTGGTAACCGCCAGGCAGGGATCAACGATGTGGCGAAAAAAGGCGCCAGGTAAAACGATTCCTGTTGGCCGGTTACGTACCGGATCACTGTTTTGCCAGATATCCATGCAGTATATACCTATCACAGGCTAAGCAGCAGCGTAGATACCTGGCAAAACAGACTCAAGACCAGAGTCAGGGAGTGCTTAGTAAAAAGGCCGGAATATCCGGCCTTGGTAAGATTTGTTCAGCGGGGCAGAACGATCCGCCCCGGAGAAACCGCGATTAGATCGACTGGGTGAAAGTACGAGTAATCACGTCTTGTTGCTGTTCTTTGGTCAACGCGTTAAAACGCACTGCGTAACCCGATACGCGGATGGTCAGCTGAGGATATTTCTCAGGGTTTTCCATCGCGTCCAGCAGCATTTCACGGTTCATCACGTTCACGTTCAGGTGCTGACCGCCTTCGATGGACGCTTCGTGGTGGAAGTAACCATCCATCAGACCCGCCAGGTTGGCTTTACGCACGTCGTCATCTTTACCCAACGCGTTAGGCACGATGGAGAAGGTGTAAGAGATACCATCTTTCGCATAGGCAAACGGCAGTTTGGCTACGGAGGTCAGAGAGGCTACAGCACCTTTCTGATCGCGGCCGTGCATTGGGTTGGCACCTGGACCAAATGGTGCGCCAGCACGGCGGCCATCTGGGGTGTTACCGGTTTTCTTACCATAAACCACGTTAGAGGTAATGGTCAGCACGGACTGAGTTGGTACCGCATTGCGGTAGGTACGCAGTTTCTGAATTTTCTTCATGAAACGTTCTACCAGGTCACAAGCGATGTCATCTACGCGAGAATCGTTGTTACCGAACTGCGGATATTCACCTTCGATTTTGAAGTCGACAGCCAGGCCGTCTTCGTCACGGATGGTGGATACTTTGGCGTACTTGATGGCAGACAGGGAGTCGGCAGCTACGGACAGACCCGCGATACCACAAGCCATGGTGCGATAAACATCACGGTCATGCAGAGCCATCAGCGCAGCTTCATAGCTGTACTTGTCGTGCATGTAGTGAATGATGTTCAACGAGGTCACATACTGCTTGGCCAGCCAGTCCATGAAGTGGTCCATACGTTCCATGACTTTGTCATAGTCCAGCACGGTGTCCATCATTGGGGCTTCTTTCGGGCCAACCTGCATTTTCAGTTTTTCATCAACGCCGCCGTTGATTGCGTACAACATGGTTTTCGCCAAGTTGGCACGCGCACCGAAGAACTGCATTTGCTTACCGACAATCATCGGGCTGACGCAACAGGCGATGGCATAGTCATCGTTGTTGAAGTCTGGGCGCATCAGGTCGTCGTTTTCATACTGTACGGAGGAGGTGTCGATAGACACTTTCGCGGCGTATTTTTTGAAGTTCAACGGCAGTTTTTCAGACCACAGGATAGTCATGTTTGGCTCTGGAGATGGCCCCATGGTGTACAGCGTGTTCAGGAAGCGGAAGCTGTTTTTAGTTACCAGCGTACGACCATCAACACCCATACCAGCCAGGGATTCTGTTGCCCAGATTGGGTCACCAGAGAACAGCTCATCATACTCAGGAGTACGCAGGAAGCGAACCATACGCAGTTTCATGACCAGGTGGTCGATCAGTTCTTGCGCCTGCAGTTCGGTCAGTTTACCGGCCTTGATATCGCGCTCAATGAACACGTCCAGGAAGGTAGATACGCGGCCGAAGGACATGGCTGCACCGTTCTGGGATTTCACCGCGGCCAGGTAGCCGAAGTAGGTCCACTGTACGGCTTCTTGAGCGGTGCTGGCTGGGCCAGAAATGTCGTAGCCGTATTTGGCGGCCATTTCTTTAATCTGAGCCAGGGCACGGTGCTGTTCAGCAATTTCTTCGCGCAACTGGATGGTCATTTCCAGATCTTCGCCATTTTCCAGACGGGTCTGCAGAGACTTGAACTGGTTCAGCTTGTCGGCCATCAGGAAGTCGATACCGTACAAAGCAACGCGACGGTAGTCACCGATGATACGGCCACGGCCATATGCATCTGGCAGACCGGTCAACACGCCAGACTTACGGCAGTTCAGGATGTCTTTGGTGTAAACGTCGAATACGCCCTGGTTGTGGGTTTTGCGGTATTCGGTGAACACTTTCTTCACTTGTGGATCCAGTTCACGGCCATAAACCTTGCATGAACCTTCAACCATCTTGATGCCGCCGAATGGGATCAGCGCGCGTTTCAGAGGAGCATCGGTCTGCAAACCAACGATGGTTTCCAGATCTTTGTTGATATAGCCCGCATCATGAGAAGTCACGGTGGAGACGACGTTGGTATCGAAATCAACTGGCGCATGGGTGCGGTTTTCCAGTTTGATCCCTTCCATAACCTTGTCCCACAGAGTGGTAGTGGCTTGACTTGCGCCAGCCAGGAAGGATTCATCGCCCTCGTAAGGAGTGTAGTTTTTCTGGATGAAGTCACGTACGTTGACTTCTTTCTGCCAGTCACCTTCGCTGAAACCTTGCCAAGCGGTCGCTAACTTCTCGTTAAGTTCGGTCATTATACACCTACCTTCTAATGTGGATTTCTTTGTAAACCCGGCGCCGTGCCGGCCAACAGATTAGTGATTCTGTTTGCCGCCACGCAGATAAATTACCCAGTAAGTCAACCCAACCAGTAGACCACCGCCAATGATGTTACCGATGGTGACGGGGATCAGGTTGTCGATGATAAAGTTGCTTACGGTCAGATGAGCGAATTGCTCGGGTGCTGCCCCCACGGCTTGCCAAAACTCTGGCGTGGCAAAATGCTTAACCACTATACCCATAGGGATCATAAACATGTTGGCGATACTGTGCTCAAAGCCGCTGGCAACGAACATGGCTACCGGCAGGATCATGGCGAACATCTTGTCCATCAGGCTGCGGCCGGAGTAGCTCATCCAGACTGCCAGGCAAACCATCAGGTTAGCCAGGATGCCCAGACAGACGGCTTCGATAAAGGTGTGGTGCAGTTTATGGTCGGCGGTTTGCAATACGTTCAAACCCCACAGGCCATTGGCTGCCATATACTCGCCAGAGAACCAGATCAGAGCAACGAAGAACAGGGCACCAATCAGGTTGCCAACATAGACGTTTAACCAGTTAAGGGCCAGTTGCCCCCAGGTAATACGCCCGCTGGCTTTGGCAATCACGGTCAGTACGGTGGAGGTAAACAGGTCCGCCCCGCAGACGACGACCAGCATTAACCCCATGGAGAAGCAGATACCACCCACCAGCTTGGCGAGGCCGAAAGGAATGGCGGCGGTGCCGGTGGTCGCTGTGATATAAAAAACAAAGGCGATAGAAATGAACACACCTGCGGTGATCGCTAAATAAAAAGTCGTCAGCGGATGCTTGGTGGCTTTATACACCCCCGCATCCTCGGCAACTTTCGCCATCGCGGCAGGTAACAGCATATCGAAGGGGTTGTCAGCTCTCACACTAACTCTCGCTCTTAAGGGTTATTACAACACACTGAGATACTAGCAAAGCAGTATAGGGTAAAAATTGACTTGGATCATAACGCGCGGAAGTAAAACGGCTTAAAACCGCAAAATTAGTAGGGTTTATTGAGTTATATTGTTGATTTTTATGTAAAAAATATTTTTTAATGTTTACAAATAATTTTGAAGTTAACGGCGTTTTGGGCTGGGAAGGGTTAAGTTTTTGTACTTATTGTCGCTTTTTGATGAATAAGCATTAATTGATGGTTAATTAATATTTCACACCGGCGTAACAATTGGCGATTTAATTATCCTGTTGGCTGATAAGTGCGCTTTTGATAAAAACATTCAACGCCAGGGTTTGCCTTTTTTTTGATCGGCAACCGAATAAAGGCTGCTTCTTGGGGAGTAACGCCGGTAAGGTTCTACCGGCGTATCAATCCAATTTATGACCAACTACATTGGCTCACAACATAAGGGCGCTGCATGCGGCGCCCCTACGGCCAAATTCAGCAATCAGGCTTATGCCTGCGCCCAGTGACGGCGTTTAGCGGTTTGCAGTTTTTCGTAAGCCGCCAACAGCGCTTGGTGGGCCGGCAGGGCTTTCAAATCACTGTCGATGGCAAACAGGCCGTTGAAGCGCTCTTCGCCGCTCATGGCCGCAGAGGCCGCGTCAACCGCATCCTGACCATACATCTTCACGAAGGCCGTGTGATATTGGGCAGGGTCGCGTTCTGGCTCCAACGCCAACAGCAGCAGCGTCTGTAGGCAACGGTAGTAGTTACTGCGCTCCGGGGTAAACAGCGAGGCGTTGAACTCCTGCGTCCACTCGGCCCAGATCAGTGCCTGCTCGAGATCGCCACCGGCCAATGCCAGCATGGATTTCAGTTCGCCAACACGCAGGGTGTACCAGGCGTTGTCTTTACCAGAGGCAATGCCCAGCAATTCACGTACGCGGGTGAAATCGTCCAGCCCTTCATCATCCAACTGCTGGATCAGAGCCAGGTACTCTTCTGGTTCCCATTCGCTGCCCGGCAGTTGCAGCAGGGTTTCACGCAGGTGTGCGCCCATACTGTTGTTTGCCAGCAGCAGATCCTCTGCCGGATAGATGTCGGACATCCCCGGAACGATGATGCGGCAGGCGTACACGTCCAGGTGCTCGTAATCGGCGATATACACTTCGGCATCTTCTTTATTAAAGATGCTCATCAGGGTGGCGAACTCTTCCTGCGTACTGCCGCTGAAACTCCAGTCGACAAACGGATAGTCGGCATCCTGTTTGAACAGATCCCAGGAGATCAAACCGCTGGAATCGATGAAGTGAGTTTCCAGGTTGGCGTGCTCGGCCACTTCTTCGTCATCGAAGGTCGGGGCGGTAAACACATCCAGATCTTTCAAGCCGCGGCCTTGCAGCAGCTCGGTAACGGTACGCTCCAGTGCGACCCCGAAATCAGGGTGAGCACCAAAGGAGGCAAAGCAGGTGCCGTTGGCGGGGTTGAACAACACCACGCAGATCACCGGGTAGTTGCCGCCTAACGAGGCATCATAAGAGAGGATCGGGAAGCCTTCGGCCTCCAGCTTGGCGATCGCCTCAACCACGTCAGGATAGCGGTTCAGCACTTCGCTCGGGATTTCCGGCAGGCTGATGGACTCGGCGATGATGCGGTTTTTCACATAACGCTCGAACACTTCGGAGAGGCCCTGAACCCGCGCTTCGTTGGCGGTATTGCCAGCGGACATGCCGTTGGACACATACAGGTTGCCGATGATGTTCATCGGAATATAAACGGTCTGCTGATCCGACTGGCGGGTGAATGGCAGGGCGCAGATGCCACGATCGCTATTGCCAGACTGCAGATCGATCAGATCGCCGGCTGTCAGTTCCTGCTCCGGATCATAGAAGGCGTGCGTGCGCTCATCCAGGATGCCTTTTGGCAGTGAGTTGTCAGCCGGGATCGGGAACCATTTCTCATTGGGATAGTGAACGAAATCGCCTTCGGCAATCTGTTGGCCCAAATAGAAATCGGCGAAGAAATAGTTGGTCGACAGGCGCTCGAAATACTCGCCCAGCGCGGAAGCCAGCGCGGCCTTCTTGCTGGCGCCCTTACCGTTGGTGAAGCACAGCGGGCAATCGCGATCGCGGATATGCACTGACCAGACGTGTGGCACCGGATTCAGCCAGGAGGCTTCTTCGATATTGAAACCCAGATCGGTTAATTTCTGCTGAAAACGGGCGATGGAGTCTTCCAGCGCAGCGTCTTTGCCAGGAATAAAAGTTTGCGTCATTGTCTTCACTTATATGGCGTACTAAAAACGCGCAATGATACGGGGTTTTGTTCTCAAGCTCCACGTATTCCGAAAGCCGATCAGATGTCACAGTAATTATGTGGATAAAGACGATAATTCAGCGGGTTATCAATAACGGAGAAACGTAATGAAATCAGTGAAACTTAGCGTATTGGCACTACTGTTGTCCGGGGTTTGTGGTTCGGCACTGGCGTTACCTAATATCACCTTGCTGGCCACCGGCGGTACTATCGCTGGCGGTGGCGACTCGGCCACCAAGTCTAACTACACTGCGGGTAAACTGGGTGTAGAGGCGTTGGTGGATGCGGTGCCGGAGTTGAAAAAAGTTGCCAACGTGCAGGGCGAGCAGGTGGTCAACATCGGTTCGCAGGATATGAATGACGAAGTCTGGCTCAAGCTGGTCAAGAAAATTAATGCGGACTGTGCCAAAACCGATGGTTTCGTGATCACCCACGGTACCGACACGCTGGAGGAGACCGCCTATTTCCTGGATCTCACCGTCAAATGCGATAAGCCGGTAGTGATCGTGGGGGCGATGCGCCCGGCAACGGCCATAAGTGCCGATGGCCCATTTAACTTGTATAACGCAGTTGTCACAGCCGCTGACCCTCAATCGGCCAAGCGTGGCGTGCTGGTGGTGATGAATGATACGGTGCTCGATGGCCGCGACGTGACCAAAACCAATACCACCGGCGTACAGACTTTCCAGTCACCTAATTTTGGCCCGTTGGGATACATCCACAACGGCAAAATTGACTACCAACGTTCGCCACAGCGCAAGCACACCAGCGAAACGCCGTTTAACGTCGACCAGATGAGTACGCTGCCGACGGTCGGTATTATCTATAACTATGCCAACGCGTCCGATGCACCGGCCAAGGCGCTGATCGCCGAAGGTTATCAAGGGATCGTCAGCGCCGGGGTGGGTAACGGCAACCTGTATAAAACCGTGTTTGATACACTGGCCACGGCGGCCCATAACGGCGTGGCGGTAGTGCGTTCCTCCCGCGTGCCTACCGGTTCCACCACCGAAGATGCGGAAGTGGATGATACTAAACTCGGTTTTGTGGCAGCTGGAACGCTGAATCCGCAAAAAGCGAGAATTTTGCTACAGCTGGCATTAACTCAAACCAAAGACGCTAAACAGATCCAGGCGATGTTTAATCAGTATTGATTCCTGACTCAAGTGGGGGCGTAATGCCCCCATTTTCCCCGCCCAGACTATGCTGTAGGAAATCACTTTTTCACAGGAATGATTTCATGCAGGCATTTGATATCCAAAGAATGGCATTTGACGAGACCACGCCAGAGTTCTTGGCCGAGGTGGCGCTACGCTGCCTGTTCACTTTTTTGCTGGTATTTATCTTTTTAAAAATGACCGGGCGGCGTGGCGTACGCCAAATGTCGCTGTTTGAAGTGCTGATCATCCTGACCCTGGGGTCCGCCGCTGGTGACGTTGCGTTTTATCACGATGTTCCTTTGCTACCGGTGCTGATGGTGTTTGTTTCCATCATGGTGATGTATCGCTTTTCCACCTGGCTGATGGATCGCTTTCAAAAACTCCAGACCTGGATGGAGGGTGAACCGTTGATTCTGGTCAGTGAAGGGCTGTTCGATTGGGACATCCTGTGCCGGGAAAATATCACTCATGATGAGTTCTTTATGGAACTCCGTCAGGCCGGTGTTGAGCACCTTGGGCAGGTGAGATTAGCCATCCTTGAGGTGAACGGCACCATATCTGTGTATTTTTACCCGGATGAGCAGGTACGGCCCGGGTTACCGGTATTACCGGCAAAATGCGTCAAAAGCGTGGTTGAGATTGATGTGGAGGGGGATTACGCCTGCGGCATGTGTAGCCTGATCTCCACCTTGACGCCATCACCGGAACACGACTGCCCACGCTGTGGCAACCGTAAATGGATCGCAGCCCTGTCCCATAGCCGGGTCAGCTGAATACAGCACAAAAAACCGCGTTAACCCGCTGAATACGCCAGTGTCACAGCGTTTTATGGCACAAATAAACCCTGAGGCCGCAGAGCCTGTTATTTGCGGCCTCGCCAGTTTCCCACCCTTGGAACAATAAGCATTGCAGCCGGGTTACGTGAGTGATAAAACCGATAGAGTTGGTTAACATCAGCGTTAACTTCGGGCATATGTCGAAAGCCGGTTTTTACGGCGCACAGTGAATGTGGTGAGGGGAAATGACTCAGGTTTATAATTTTAGCTCAGGCCCGGCGATGCTGCCGGTTGAAGTGTTGCGTCGTGCGGAACAAGAGCTGTGCAACTGGCACGGTCTTGGCACTTCGGTGATGGAAATCAGCCATCGCAGTAAAGAATTCATCGCCGTCGCCGAACAGTCCGAACAGGATCTGCGCGATCTGCTGAAAGTCCCCGCCAACTATAAAGTGCTGTTCTGCCACGGCGGTGCCCGTGCGCAATTCGCCGCGTTGCCACTGAACCTGTTGGGCGATAACACCACTGCCGACTATATCGATGGCGGTTACTGGGCGCACAGTGCTATCACCGAAGCGGAAAAATACTGCCAGCCCAACGTGATCGACGTTAAAACCACCGTTGATGGCTTAAGCGGCATCAAGCCAATGAAAGAGTGGCAGCTGAGCGATAACGCGGCTTACGTCCACTATTGCCCGAACGAAACCATCGACGGCGTGGCGATTGATGAAACGCCAGACTTTGGCGATAAAGTGGTGATTGGCGATTACTCTTCGACCATCCTTTCCCGTCCGTTGGATGTCAGCCGTTTCGGCGTTATCTATGCGGGCGCACAGAAAAACATTGGTCCCGCTGGCCTGACGCTGGTGATCGTGCGTGATGACCTGCTGGGTAAAGCACGTCGTGAAGTCCCGTCGATCCTGGATTACACCGTGTTGGCAGAAAATGACTCGATGTTCAATACGCCGCCAACCTTCGCCTGGTATCTGTCTGGCCTGGTCTTCAAATGGCTGAAAGAGCAGGGCGGCCTGGTGGAAATGCAAAAGCGCAACCAGGCCAAGGCCGAGTTGCTGTATAGCACTATCGATCAGTCGGACTTCTACCGTAGCCGCGTGGCCATTGCCAACCGCTCCTGGATGAACGTTCCATTCCAGCTTGCCGATCCTGCGCTGGATAAAGTGTTCCTGAGCGAAGCAGAAGCCATTGGCCTGCAGGCACTGAAGGGCCACCGCGTAGTAGGCGGCATGCGTGCTTCCATCTATAATGCGATGCCGCTGGCGGGCGTGAAGACCCTGACCGACTTTATGGTCGATTTTGAACGTCGCCATGGTTGATTGCCACCGCCCGCATTGAACGGGCGGTCGTACCGCTGTTGTCCTTTTGCATTAAAGCGGCTCCGGCATTATCCCGGGGCCGTTTCGTTTATCAGATTCTGGAGAGTTTTGTTCACATGGTGGATTCCCTGACGTTACAACCGGTTGCTTTGGTCGATGGCACCGTCAACTTACCCGGCTCCAAGAGCGTATCCAATCGGGCTTTGCTACTGGCTGCGCTGGCGCGGGGAACAACCCGGCTGACCAACCTGCTGGATAGCGACGACGTGCGTCATATGCTGAATGCCTTGCAAGCGCTGGGGGTGAGTTACCAGCTCTCCGACGATCGCACCACCTGTTCCGTTGAGGGTAACGCTGGCCCGTTGGTCGCCACGCAGCCGTTGGAGCTGTTCCTCGGTAATGCCGGTACGGCAATGCGTCCATTAGCGGCGGCACTGTGCCTGGGTGAGGGCGACGTGGTGTTGACCGGCGAACCGCGCATGAAAGAACGCCCGATCGGCCATCTGGTAGATGCCTTACGCCAGGGCGGAGCGCAAATCGATTACCTTGAACAAACCGATTATCCACCTGTGCGCCTGCGTGGCGGTTTCCGCGGCGGCGACGTCAGCGTTGACGGCAGCGTATCCAGCCAGTTCCTGACTGCCTTGCTGATGATGGCACCGTTGGCGGCCCAAGACACCGCTATCCATATTTTGGGGGAGCTGGTTTCCAAACCTTATATCGATATTACCCTGCACCTGATGAGTACTTTCGGCGTTGAAGTCACGCACGACAACTATCGCGTGTTCCATATCCGTGGGCAGCAGACTTACCGTTCGCCAGGCGACTATCTGGTGGAGGGTGATGCCTCTTCGGCATCCTATTTCCTGGCTGCTGCGGCGATTAAGGGCGGCACCGTGCGTGTCACCGGTATCGGTAAGAAAAGCGTGCAAGGCGATACCAAATTTGCCGATGTGCTGGAAAAAATGGGCGCGCGCATCACCTGGGGTGATGACTTTATCGAGTGTAGCCGCGGTGAGTTGAAAGGCATCGATATGGACATGAATCACATTCCAGATGCGGCGATGACCATTGCCACCACCGCGCTGTTCGCGACCGGGCCGACCACCATCCGCAATATCTACAACTGGCGGGTAAAAGAAACCGACCGTTTGGCGGCGATGGCAACAGAACTGCGCAAAGTGGGTGCAGAGGTCGATGAAGGTGAGGATTACATTCACGTCGTGCCGCCAAGCAAGCTGCAGTTTGCCGAGATTGGAACCTACAACGATCACCGCATGGCGATGTGTTTCTCGCTGGTGGCGCTGTCCGATACGCCGGTGACCATTCTTGATCCGAAGTGTACCGCCAAGACCTTCCCAGACTATTTTGAGCAGTTGGCGCGTATCAGCCAATTGGCCTAGTCTTCTCTATATTCGTTATCAATGGGCCTCGTTTGAGGCCTTTTTTGCGCATTGGTGCCCATCTTTTCGGCAATCAGACAGTTCGCGGTAACAGTAAACTCCACAGGCGCGTATAATACGCCCCCGAATCTGCTCCTATTTGGGCAGACAGCAGGCGTGTTCCTGTGAGGTTTCTACCTGAAGGAGAGAGAAATGACGGCTACAGTTCCGGTGATAACCGTTGATGGACCAAGTGGTGCAGGTAAAGGCACACTGTGCAAAGCGCTGGCAGAATCCCTTGGTTGGCGTTTGCTGGATTCCGGCGCGATTTATCGCGTCCTGGCCATGGCAGCGTTGCACCATCAGGTGGATATCACCTCTGAAGAGGCGTTAGTCCCCTTGGCCGCCCATCTCGACGTCCGCTTTGTTGCTCAGGACGGCAAGCTGCAGGTTATTTTGGAAGGTGAGGACGTCAGTAACGAGATCCGCACCGAAACCGTTGGCAATACGGCTTCGCAAACGGCCGCGTTCCCACGAGTTCGTGAGGCGCTGCTGCGCCGCCAACGCGCATTCCGCGAGGCTCCGGGCCTGATCGCCGATGGCCGTGACATGGGCACGGTGGTGTTCCCGGATGCGCCGGTTAAAATTTTCCTTGACGCCAGTTCCGAAGAGCGTGCGCATCGTCGCATGCTACAGTTGCAGGAAAAGGGCTTTAATGTTAACTTTGAACGTCTTTTAGCCGAGATAAAGGAACGGGATGACCGTGACCGTAATCGGGCTATTGCGCCACTGGTACCGGCTCTCGATGCCCTCGTGTTGGATTCTACCAGCATGTCGATCGAGGAAGTGATCCAGCGGGCGTTGGCATATGCACATGAAGTTTTGGCGTTGCCGCAGCAATAAGCGCGGCGGCGTTTTTAGCTTTTTGTTATATTTGTCATCGTACTGCATAGCAGTAACTGAATATATCGGGTAAAATTTTACCCCTGTAACCTAAACCTTGTCGGCAGGAAGCCAATGGCAAGGTATGTGAAACAACCCCATTCGGCGGGACGCTAAATGGACGTTAAACTATAGAACCCTGAAGATTAAACATGACTGAATCTTTCGCTCAACTCTTTGAAGAATCCCTGAAAACAATCGAAACCCGTCCGGGTTCCATCGTTCGTGGTGTTGTTGTTGCTATCGATAAAGATGTCGTACTGGTTGACGCCGGTCTGAAATCTGAATCTGCCATTCCGGCTGAGCAATTCAAAAACGCCCAGGGCGAGCTGGAAATCCAGGTTGGTGACGAAGTTGACGTTGCGCTGGACGCTGTTGAAGATGGCTTCGGTGAAACTCTGCTGTCCCGTGAGAAAGCTAAGCGTCACGAAGCTTGGATCACGCTGGAAAAAGCTTACGAAGAAGCTGAAACTGTCGTCGGTGTTATCAACGGCAAAGTTAAGGGTGGCTTCACTGTAGAGCTGAACGGTATTCGTGCGTTCCTGCCAGGTTCCCTGGTTGACGTGCGTCCAGTTCGCGACACTCTGCACCTGGAAGGCAAAGAGCTTGAGTTCAAAGTCATCAAGCTGGATCAGAAGCGCAACAACGTTGTTGTTTCTCGTCGTGCAGTAATCGAATCCGAAAACAGCGCAGAGCGCGATCAACTGCTGGAAAACCTGCAGGAAGGCATGGAAGTTAAAGGTATCGTTAAGAACCTCACTGACTACGGTGCATTCGTGGATCTGGGCGGCGTTGACGGCCTGCTGCACATCACTGACATGGCTTGGAAACGCGTTAAGCACCCAAGCGAAATTGTCAACGTGGGCGACGAAATCACTGTCAAGGTGCTGAAGTTCGACCGCGAGCGTACTCGTGTATCTCTGGGCCTGAAGCAACTGGGCGAAGATCCATGGGTTGCTATCGCTAAACGCTACCCAGAAGGCACCAAGCTGACTGGTCGTGTTACCAACCTGACTGATTACGGCTGCTTCGTGGAAATCGAAGAAGGCGTTGAAGGTCTGGTACACGTTTCTGAAATGGATTGGACCAACAAAAACATCCATCCGTCCAAAGTTGTTAACGTGGGCGATGTAGTGGAAGTGATGGTTCTGGACATCGATGAAGAGCGTCGTCGTATCTCCCTGGGCCTGAAGCAGTGCAAAAACAACCCATGGCAGCAGTTCGCAGAAACCCACAACAAGGGCGACCGCGTTGAAGGTAAAATCAAGTCTATCACTGACTTCGGTATCTTCATCGGCCTGGACGGCGGCATCGACGGCCTGGTTCACCTGTCTGACATCTCCTGGAACGTTGCAGGCGAAGAAGCAGTTCGTGAATACAAGAAAGGCGACGAAATCGCAGCTGTGGTTCTGCAAGTTGACGCAGAGCGCGAGCGTATCTCCCTGGGCGTGAAGCAACTGGCTGAAGATCCGTTCAATAACTACCTGTCTATGAACAAGAAAGGTACTATTGTTACTGGTAAAGTCACTGCAGTTGACGCCAAAGGTGCTACAGTTGAATTAGCAGGCGGCGTAGAAGGTTACCTGCGTGCTTCTGAAGCCTCTCGCGACCGTATTGAAGACGCAACTCTGGTTCTGAACGTTGGTGACGAAGTTGAAGCTAAATTCACTGGCGTTGACCGTAAGAACCGCGTTGTAAGCCTGTCCGTCCGTGCGAAGGACGAAGCTGACGAGAAAGATGCAATCGCTACGGTTAACAACACCAAGCCGGAAGAAAGCAACTTCTCTAACGCTATGGCTGAAGCCTTCAAAGCGGCTAAAGGCGAGTAATGACGGGGGGCGGTTTCTGACCGCCCCGATACGGTAGTTTAGCTGCAAAGCTTGGAGGAACTATGACCAAGTCTGAACTTATTGAAAGACTTGCTGGCCAGCAATCTCATATTCCGGCGAAGGCCGTTGAGGATGCAGTGAAAGAGATGCTCGAACACATGGCAGCTACGCTAGCCGAAGGTGAGCGCATCGAGATCCGCGGATTCGGCAGTTTTTCTCTTCACTACCGTGCTCCGCGCGTCGGCCGTAACCCTAAAACGGGTGATAAAGTTGAGTTGGACGGCAAGTACGTTCCTCACTTCAAGCCAGGTAAAGAGTTACGTGACCGTGCCAATATCTATGGCTAGTCGCTGACCACCCATAGTGTTGTTGCTTGTAAAGAATATAAAACGGTGCCTTAGGGTGCCGTTTTTTTTCGCCTAAAACCCCCCATACCTGCCAAAATTTGCGCTCTGCTACGCAACCTTTCCTGCAAATGCCAAATAGCCAACCGATTGTTTACGAACTGCTTTCCTGAGTAGCAACCTGCAACTGGCGGTTATCCGTCTGAGAAGTCACATTTGTTGCAGGATAAACTTGGCAAGGAGCGCGGAAATCAGGATCTCACTGGATAGGGCCGCCATCGCTTTGGTGATGGGGATGCTGCCAATACTGTTTTTGCCCCACTTACCGTCGTGGCTTTTATTGATGGGGCTAGCCGTTGCGGCTTTGTGGCTATGGCGATATAAACCGAATCCATGGCGTCAGGCACTGTGCTGCTGCCTACTGGGTTTTATTTACGCCACCGGCAGTGCCAGCCTGTTGATGCAACAAGTCGCAACGTTGACGACCAGCGGCGATAAAGCCGTGGTTGCTTCAGTGCGTAGCATTAGGCTGGACGGGGTTGAAACGCCACAGGTGCAACTGCGTATTGAGCAGGTTAGCGGGCGCTGGCTGGTGCCTGCACTGTCCTTTACGGCAAACTGGCGCGGCGAAAAGCCCTGTGCGGGGCAACGCTGGGCGATGAAGGTTCGCTTTCGCCCGGTACACAGCAGCCTGAATGAAGGGGGCTTTGACGGGCAGCGTTGGGCCATTGCTAATCGGCAACCGTTGCGTGGCTTTGTTCGTTCCGCAACGGCACTGGATAAGGGCTGCAACTGGCGCCAATTGATCGTCAAACAGAGGGATCGTTCGCTCATACCGCTGACGCAACGCCCAGTGTTGCTGGCGCTGGCGTTTGGCGAACGGACGCTGATGAGTAATGAGCTGCGTGGGCAACTGATGAAAACCGGCGTGGCTCACCTGATGGCGATTTCTGGCCTGCATATTTCCCTGGCCGCCGCCTTTGCCTGGGGGCTGGCGCGTGGCGTGCAGTTTTTATTGCCCGCGCGCTACATCGGCTACCGTCTGCCTCTGATCGTCAGTTGGTTGATGGCGCTGTGCTATGTGTGGCTGGCAGGTGGGCAACCTCCGGCAATGAGGGCCTTTATTGCCTTGTCTCTATGGCTCTGGTTGCGCCTCAAAGGGGTTTCCTGCACTTCCTGGCAAATCTGGCTGTGGTGTATCAGCCTGCTGTTGCTGTGCGATCCTATGTCAGTGCTTTCGGACAGCTTCTGGCTCTCTGCCCTGGCGGTTGCGGCCTTAATCTTTTGGTTCGAATGGGCGCCGTTGCCCAGGCGCTTCAGCACTTTTTTGGGGTGGGCACCTCTGCGTTGGCTACACATGCAACTAGGGATGACGCTGTTACTGATGCCGCTACAGTTTGGCCTGTTTCATGGCTTGAGCTGGACATCGTTACCCGCCAACCTTTGGGCGGTACCGATCGTTTCTCTGCTGTCGGTTCCGTTGATATTGTTAGCACTGATGCTGTTTTTTATTCCGCCGGTAAGTCGATGGTGTTGGCAATTGGCCGATCTTACCGTCAGTTGGGCCTTATGGCCGCTTCCCGGGCTCGAGCAAGGGTGGCTACAGGTTGGGGCTGCCTTGCTGCAATTTAGCGCCCTAGGGTGGTTAGCCGTGGTTTGCTGGCGTTTTCGCTGGTGGTATCACTTTCCTGTCGGTTGCGCCGTTGTGGTATTAAGTTGCCTGTTCTGGCGGGAAAGATCGCCAGATTATCGCTGGCGGGTCGATATGCTCGACGTAGGGCACGGCCTGGCGGTGGTAATCGAGAGGGAAGGAAAGGCCGTCATCTTTGATACGGGTAACCGCTGGCAAGCCTCTAGCGCGGCAGAGCGCAACATTTTGCCATTCCTGCGCTGGCGGCAGATCTCGCTGGAGCAAATCGTTATCAGCCATAGCCATCTGGATCATATCGGCGGCTTGCCGATATTGGCCGCCGCATTTCCACAGGCCAGCGTGCGTACGCCGATCGTTAACGTAGGCCACCTGCCTTGCGTACAAGGGCAACGGTGGGTGTGGCGAGAGCTAAACTTTCAGGTGTTGTGGCCACCTGCACGGGTGGATTATGCCGCTAACGATGATTCCTGCGTAGTGCGCGTCGATGACGGCAAGTTCAGCCTGTTGCTGACGGGTGATATTGAACGCCGGGCCGAGCAGGCGTTGCTGAAACAACGTGCGAATTTACCTAGCACTATCCTTCAGGTGCCTCATCATGGCAGCAAGACATCTTCAACGCCGCCATTTTTGCGTGCCGTTGCCCCCGAGCTGGCGTTTGCCTCGGCATCCCGCTATAACGCTTGGCGGTTACCGGCAGCAAAAATAGTCAAACGCTATCGGGAAAATCACATTCCCTGGCGTGATACGGCCCGCTCAGGGCAGCTCAGCGTGTTTTTTTATCGTCATGATTGGCAAGTTAAAGGCTTTCGCGAACAACTAAATCCACGTTGGTATCATCAGCGGTTTGGCGTTGAGGGGGATAATGAGTAGAATGGGCCGCTATTTCTTCCGATGCTGGTATTTGCATGATGAATGATAAAGATCTGTCCACCTGGCAGACGTTCCGCCGCCTCTGGCCGATGATCACACCTTTTAAAACCGGGTTGGTGGTCGCCGCCATTGCGCTGGTTTTAAACGCAGCGGGGGATACGTTAATGCTGTCCCTGCTCAAACCGTTATTAGACGACTTTGGTAAAGCCGATAGTCGAGTCTTGCATTGGATGCCGCTGGTCGTGATTGGACTGATGCTGATGCGTGGCATCACCAGCTATGTCTCCAGCTATTGTATTTCCTGGGTGTCTGGCATGGTGGTGATGCAGATGCGCCGTCGTCTGTTCGGCCATATGATGCGAATGCCGGTGGCCTTTTTTGACCAGCAATCGACAGGAACTCTGCTGTCACGTATTACCTACGACTCGGAACAGGTAGCTTCATCCTCTTCCAGCGCGTTGGTTACCGTGGTGCGTGAAGGGGCCTCGATCATCGGTCTGTTCATCATGATGTTTTATTACAGCTGGCAGCTCTCGCTGATCCTGATAGTGCTGGCACCGATCGTCTCCTTCGCGATCCGCCTGGTCTCCAAACGTTTCCGCAATATCAGTAAAAATATGCAAAACACCATGGGGCAGGTGACGACCAGTGCAGAACAGATGCTGAAAGGGCATAAAGAAGTGCTGATCTTTGGTGGCCAACAGGTGGAAACCGAGCGCTTCAACACCGTCAGTAACCGCATGCGCCAGCAGGGGATGAAGCTGGTTTCGGCTTCTTCTATTGCCGATCCTATTATTCAGTTGATCGCCTCATTGGCATTGGCGTTTGTGCTGTTTGCAGCAAGCTTCCCTAGCGTGATGGATACGCTGACAGCCGGTACCATTACCGTGGTGTTCTCCGCCATGATTGCCTTGATGCGCCCACTGAAATCCTTGACCAACGTGAATGCCCAGTTCCAGCGCGGGATGGCGGCTTGCCAGACGTTGTTCTCGATCCTGGATTTGGAACAGGAAAAGGATACCGGTACCCGCCAGGTTGAACGTGCCAAAGGTGATATCGAATTCCGTAATGTGACCTTTGCCTATCCGGGGCGCGAGATACCAGCGCTGCGTGATATCAATCTGAGCATTTCAGAAGGTAAAACGGTGGCGTTGGTTGGCCGTTCTGGTTCGGGTAAATCGACGATTGCCAACCTGTTGACGCGCTTCTACGACGTGCAGGAAGGGCAGATCCTGATGGATGGCCACGACCTGAGGGAATATACCCTGGCCTCGCTGCGCGATCAGGTTGCCCTGGTCTCACAGAACGTCCACCTGTTCAATGACACCATTGCCAACAACATTGCCTATGCTCGTGAAGAGCGCTACAGCCGCGAAGAGATTGAGAAAGCGGCGCGTATGGCCTATGCCACCGACTTCATTGATAAAATGGAGCAGGGTCTGGATACGGTGATCGGTGAGAACGGTGTGATGCTTTCCGGTGGTCAGCGTCAGCGTATTGCTATCGCTCGTGCCTTGCTGCGAGATTGCCCAATCCTGATCCTGGATGAAGCCACCTCCGCGCTGGATACCGAATCCGAGCGTGCGATCCAGGCGGCCTTGGACGAACTGCAGAAAAACCGTACCTCATTGGTGATTGCCCACCGTCTGTCGACTATCGAGAAAGCCGATGAGATCCTGGTGGTTGAAGATGGGCGTATCGTTGAACGTGGCCAGCATGCCGAGTTGATCGAGCAGAAAGGGGCTTACGCACAACTTCACCGCATGCAGTTTGGTCAGTAATGATAGAGCGCATCTGGTCCGGTAGTTCACTGGTTTACCTGCTGCTGTTGCCGCTCTCCTGGCTGTATGGCCTGGTGAGCGGCCTGATCCGCCTTAGCTACCGCTGTGGCTTGCGCAAGAGTTGGCGTGCGCCGGTACCGGTGGTTATCGTGGGGAACCTCACTGCGGGTGGCAACGGTAAAACACCGATGGTGATCTGGTTGGTTGAACAGCTGCAACAGCGTGGCTACCGGGTCGGCGTGGTTTCCAGAGGTTACGGCGGCAAATCGGCGGTCTATCCGCTGGTGCTGGATGCTCAGACTACCACCCGGCAGGCCGGTGATGAACCCGTGCTGATCTATCAGCGTACCGGGGCGCCGGTGGCTATTTCGCCAAAGCGCGCCGAAGCGGTGCAAGCCTTGTTGAATCAGGGCGAGCTTGATTTGATCATCACCGACGATGGCCTCCAGCACTACGCTTTACAGCGTGATTTTGAGCTGGTGGTGATCGATGGCGTTCGTCGCTTCGGCAATGGCTGGTGGCTGCCCGCTGGCCCAATGCGTGAGCGTGTATCCCGCTTAAAGACGGTGGATGCCTGTGTGGCAAATGGCGGAGTTGCCCAGCAGGGGGAAATCGCCATGAAGCTCCAGGCCCAGGATGCGGTGAATATCGCCAGCGGTGAACGCCGCCCGGCGATCGAATTGCCCCACGTGGTGGCGATGGCAGGGATCGGACATCCCCCAAGGTTTTTCGCCACGCTAGAAAAGTTGGGAGTTGAGGTCGAGCGCGAGGTGGCCTTTGCAGATCACCAGGAATACAACCACGGGCAGTTAGCCGCATTGGCGAGCCAAGGCCAAACGCTGCTGATGACCGAGAAGGATGCGGTGAAATGCCGTGCCTTTGCCCAGCCTGACTGGTGGTATTTACCGGTTGAAGCGATACTTCCCACCGAGCAGGCCGAGCAACTGTTGCAAGGAATTCAGAAGTTAATCAAATAATCTAAGCTTCCAAAGTGTGCAAGCCCAAGGCTTGCGCGCAAGCTTGCAGTGAGCGCTGCTGCGTTTGCTGATAAAGCGCCAATTCATCAATCACGCCTGCCCCTAATGCCTGTTCAAACGCCGCACGGCTTGATGACGCCGCGTATTGCGCATGGCTGCTCCCCCCCAGATTAGACTGAAAAATTCCGGCGGCGCTGACCGGCAGGAAATCCTCATACACCAACGGCTGGAAGCGGATGTAGTCCAATGCGATAAGCTGTTCGAGCGTGCTGTTCTGCTCAACGGTGTCTTTCGCTGCCAGCCCGCATTCGGTAGGGAAATAGCGGAACCAGGCTAATTGCTGCACGCGTAGTGCATCGTAATCATCCGGGAAGGCCTGGAAATGTTCAGCCAGCAGTTGGTAATAGCGTGGAGCATTATCTTCCGTAGCCGGAACCTGTAATGCATCCTGGGCGGCCTGCAGCAGGCGATCGTAAAGCGCACGCCCTTTGGCGGTCAGGGCGACTCCCCGTTGCTCAATTTCACCGAAACGCGCGGTATGATGCCCCATAACCTGATGACCGTCAGGTTCGATAAACAGGACTTGTTCCTCTAACGCTTTGAAACTGGTCTGGCGTAACAGAATAGGGCAGTGGCGCGTAGGCGGGCCTTCGATCACTGCTTTGGGCGGGATCCCGCGTTCTGGCATTGCCGCCTGTACCCGATCGATATCCAGCGTTCTTGGCGTCAGATGGTTGATATGTGGCCCTTTGAAGGCGACGATATCGGCGATCAGGCGATGTTGATTGTGCAACTGTTGATATTCACTGGCGCTGACGGTGGCCAAACGGTGCCAACGAAAGGTTTCGAGCGCCTGGGCGACGAATTCTTGCGCCTGCTCGGCATCCAGTCCGCCCTGGATTTCATGTAACGCTATCAACTCCAAAGCCCGCTCGGTAAAAATGCAGCGGCGATCCAGCAGCCGTTGTGCCAGCTCGCGCAGTGCCACGTTCTCAATCAGTTCCAGTCGTAGTAACGAAGTAAAGATGCGAAACGGGCTGACTTGCAGATCGGCTTCATGTACGGCACGAAAGGCGGTGGAGTGGACGGGGACGCCAGCAGCGGTCAGATCGTAATAACCCACCGCAGACATGCCCATGACGGCAAACAGTCGTCGTAAAGTCTGCAATTCAGCAGCCGTGCCGACGCGGATAGCGCCGTGGCGCTCCATCGATAATCGACCGATTTCACCGGTAATCTGTAACCCATGTGCCAAGGTTGAATCTTTACTCAGCACCTCCCGATTGGTTTCAGCGACCAGTTCTATCAAGTCACCGTACAGTGGCACCTCTTGTTGATACATGGCCGACATTGCCAGGGAAAATTTGGCGCGAATGTCATTCGGCGAGACGAAGTGCTGGTCGATCATACTGCTAGCTCCTTAGTTCAATAAAATCTGAAAAATGCGGTTTAGGCCGCCAATAGTGCTGGCTGGATGACACCTCACCGTGTTTTTGACTCAAGTCTAGTCAGTTGGTTCGTGATTTGTTATCGATTGGCTAACGATATTAGTGTTTTATGCGTTGGCTCTCATTTGCAGGCATCACCCCAAGTGGTGAGTGATAAGCGAGATGCTCCTTCGATGAGCTAAAAACATGAGGAATTTAAACTATTAAAATCAGTGTGATAGGAATGTTCTGGGCGGATGTGGCTAAAAAGTGTGATAAACCTCTTGTCTTGATGATGAGTTTATGAGTAAATGCATACCGGCCTGTGATGCAGCGCTATTTATGTACGAGTATAAATTAAGTAGTTCCTCCCAAGACGTTATCATCTGATTCCGCTTCAAAGACGAACCTTCTAAGTACCTCCCATAAGTAATGATTCTGAAAAACGGCCAAATTGCCATAGGGCAGGTTTTTGTAAATATTTAAAAGGTAATAGTAATGTCTAAGAAGACTGGTCAGGTTAAGTGGTTCAACGAAAGTAAAGGTTTTGGTTTCATTGAACAACAAGATGGCGGCAAAGATGTATTCGTACACTTCTCTGCAATCATGACCGAAGGTTTCAAGACTCTGGCAGAAGGCCAGCGTGTTGAGTATACCATTCAGGACAGCCCGCGCGGGCCGGCTGCCGCCAACGTTGTTGCTCTGTAAGTTTACAGGGAATAGCGTATAGAGAGCTTAATACAACCATAATGACGCGTTTATGCTGAGTTATGCGGAAGATATTAAGTTCAAACAGCCCGCCGTAGTGCGGGTTTTTTAATTTTTGCTCACGAGAGGTTTGTTACGAGAAACTTTAGGATGGGCTGGTAGCGTCCACACAATAACAAAAATAACGTTGTGAAGGATGCTCAAGTGAAAGGATATAAAATATGTTTAAGAATACAATGCTAAAAATGGGCCAAGTGAAATGGTTTGATCAGGCTCAAGGCTATGGTGTTATTTCACCGGTCGATGGTAGTGACGAAATTTATGTTAGCCGCCGTGCTATCGCCAATACCAAGAACAAGTCATTAAACGAAGGTCAGAACGTCGAGTTCTCGATTTATCGTAGCTCTCACGGGCTGTCAGCGGCAGACGTTATCGCGTTCTGACCCAAACTTTCCTCGCCAGTGCCGGTGCCGCCACCCCATGCACTGGCGAAGAAAATTTCTCCAGGATCCTCTATCATCAGGCCATTGCTCAATGACCCTTGGATATCAGGATGCCAATCCCCGTTATTTCGCTTTCCTCTGCCCGCGCGCTTCATCTTGCCGCTCAAGGGCTGCTATCCCCAATCAAACGCCAAGCTTGCCCCGATGATGTGATTACCGCCATCGATCGTATGGGGTTGCTGCAAATTGACACCATCAGCGTGGTGGCCCGCAGCCCTTACCTGGTGCTGTTCAGTCGCCTGGGCGATTATCGGCCAGAATGGCTGGAACAGGCTTTGGCTAGCCGCAAACTGTTCGAGTACTGGGCGCACGAAGCCTGCTTTCTTCCCATCGATGACTTTGGTCTGTTACGCCACCGCATGCTGCAACCGCAGGGGATGGGATGGAAATACTCGCAGGAATGGGTGCAACAGCACCAGCAGGCTATCGATGAACTGCTACAGCATATCGCGGTGCAGGGGCCGGTGCGTTCGGCCGATTTTAGCGCCGAAAAGAAAGGCGCAAACGGCTGGTGGGATTGGAAGCCGGAAAAGCGTCATCTGGAAATTCTGTTTACCTCTGGCAAGTTGATGGTGGCTGAACGCCGTAATTTTCACCGTGTCTACGATCTCACCGAACGTTTATTGCCGCAGTGGGATGATGATGTGCATGCCTTATCTCAGGCGACAGCGCAGCAACAGATGCTCACCCGCAGTTGCCGTTATCTCGGCGTGTTTAAAGCCGAATGGCTGGCAGATTATTACCGCTTGAAACGCGTCGCCCCCAAACCGTTGTTGGCGACGTTATTACAGCAGGGAGAGATCTCCCAGATCGCTATCGACGGGCTGGAAGGGGAATTTTATGTCCATCAGTCGCTGGCGGCCGAGTTGGCGCTGGCAGAACAAGGGAAGTTGACATCCACGGTAACCTGCCTGCTGTCTCCTTTTGATCCGGTGGTGTGGGATCGGCGGCGTGCGCTGGAACTGTTCAACTTTGACTATCGGCTGGAATGCTACACGCCAAAAGAAAAACGCCAGTACGGCTATTTCACCTTGCCGCTGTTACAGCGGGGCAAACTGATTGGCCGGGTAGATGCGAAAATGCACCGCAAGCAGGGCGTGTTTGAAGTGATCAGTTTCCATCTTGAATCTGGGGTCAAGCTGGGTAAGCAGCGTTGTCAGGATATTCGTCAGGCAATCACCCGTACGGCGAAATGGCACGGGGCGCAGCAGGTCACGCTAGGAGATGTACCAGCGCTGCTGGCCGCAGAGTGGGGGCAGGGCTGGGAAGTAGAATAGCTAACGCTCCTCGCCCTAAGCTTTGTTAGTTGCTGTAGTTGGCAAACAGCGCGATGATTTTATGAAGACGTTTGATCATTTGCAGGTTCTCATTTTTTTGTGATGTAAATCACAAAAAATTCTACGCCTGCGAATGGAGTGATTCAACCCCCGCAGAAAAATTTCCCGTTCGGCAACCGTCTCAGCAAATCAGGCGGTGATTAACCGGCCCTATGGCGTTATGCTATCCTCACGCACTTTCCCTAGTTAGCATATCTTCCCCTGGAGGAAGCATGGATCACCGTTTACTCGAAATCATTGCCTGCCCGGTTTGCAACGGTAAGCTCTATTTCAACAAAGAACATCAGGAACTGGTCTGTAAGCTGGACGGCCTGGCCTACCCACTGCGTGATGGTATTCCGGTATTGCTGGAAAACGAAGCGCGCACCATCCCACTGGACGAGAAACACGCATGAGTTTTATCGCTATCATCCCGGCGCGTTACGCGTCCACCCGCTTGCCGGGTAAACCGTTGGCGGATATCCACGGTAAGCCGATGGTGGTGCATGTGATGGAACGAGCCCGTGAATCAGGGGCTTCCCGCGTGATTGTCGCCACCGATCACCCAGAGGTGGCCAAAGCGGTCGAGGCTGCCGGCGGTGAAGTTTGCATGACCAGCCCGGACCACCATTCCGGCACCGAACGCCTGGCGGAAGTGATCGAGAAATGTGGTTTTGCCGATGATGAAATCATTGTCAATGTGCAAGGCGATGAGCCGATGATCCCGCCGGTTATCGTGCGTCAGGTGGCAGAAAACCTGGCTGCCAGCACTGCAGGGATGGCCACGCTGGCGGTGCCGATCGAAACCGCAGAAGAAGCCTTCAACCCGAATGCGGTCAAGGTGGTGATGGATGCGCAAGGCTATGCGCTCTATTTCTCACGCGCCACCATCCCTTGGGATCGCGAGCGTTTTGCTCAGTCAAAAGAGACTATTGGCAATAGCCTGCTGCGGCATATCGGCATTTACGCCTACCGTGCTGGTTTTGTCCGCCGCTATGTCAGTTGGCAACCAAGCCAACTGGAACAGATTGAACTGCTGGAGCAGCTGCGTGTGCTGTGGTACGGCGAAAAGATCCACGTCGCGGTGGCACAGGCCATTCCGAGCGTCGGTGTCGATACTCCAGAAGACCTGCAACGAGTGCGAGACAGCATCAAGCGTTGAGTCGTCTATTGGCCGGGGACCCCGGCCATCTCAATTCCCTGATTTCCCCCTTTTATTGATCTGCATTGAAGAATTTCTCCGCTCACCGTTCAATGATGACAGGTGCTTATCCTTAATCTGGAGGGGGTCGTCCCATGGAGCAGCTGCGTGCCGAATTGAGTATTGTGCTGGGAGAGTCCGTCGGTCGTCTGGAACGCGTCAGCGAACAGCCTTATGCCCATCTGTATTCACTGTACGATCGCCAGGATCATGCGATCCCGTTGATGGCGAAAAGCTTTGTCTGTGAGGGCATTGCCCAACAGGAAGCTTACAAACTATCTATGTTGGCGCGTGAAGGGGACATTCGTCTGCCAACGGTGTTTGGCGTGGTCTACACCCGACAAGCGCCCTACAAAGAGATTTTGCTGATAGAACGCCTGCGCGGCGTATCGGTCGAGGCGCCAACCCGGACTTTGGCCCGCTGGGAAGCCTTGATGGACCAGATTGTCGACGGCATGCTGGCCTGGCACCGAATCGACAGCCACGGCTGCGTGGGTACGGTAGACAGCACGCAGGAAAATGATTGGTGCAGTTGGTACCAGCAGCGTATCGAGGTACTTTGGTCAACTCTGGGTAATATGAACTCGCCGCTGTTAAGCATGGCAGATCGCCGTCTGCTGTACCGCACGCGCGAAATGCTGATAGACTTCTTTGCCGATTTTGACGACCCTTGCGTGTTGGTGCACGGCAATCTGGGGTTGCGCAGCATGTTGAAAGATGCCAAAACCGACCAACTGCTGGCGATGCTCAACCCTGGCATGATGCTGTGGGCGCCACGGGAATATGAGCTGTTCAGGCTTTGCGAGGCGGGAATGCCGGATCAACTGCTGTTCCACTATCTACAGCGTGCCCCGGTGGCGGAGTCTTTCCTGTCTCGTCGTTGGCTGTATGTGGTATGGGAAGCGGTAGCCAGGATGATCCATACCGGCAAGCTGGATCGCCCGGCGTTCGATCAGGCCGCGCAACAGCTACGGCCCTGGCTGGCTCACTAATCGCTGCTGGCCTCACCGTCACCTTTTAGCTGCTGCCACAGGCTACCCAGCGTTTCGTATGCCGCCCGTTCGCTGTGCCCAAGGAACATCGCGGAAGGCATCACCCGATCCCAGATATTCAGCGGTGAGGTAATGGCCAGTTGATTGGCCGGAGCCGGGACTGGGTGTAGACCTTGGGCCTCAAAGAAGCGCATGGCACGCGGCAAGTGATTGGCGGATGTCACCAGCGCAAACGGCTGTTTCCCCACCAATTTGGCGACTTCTACGGCTTCCTGTTCAGTATCCCGCGGGCGATCCACCAGCACGATGTCGCTGGCAGGTACGCCCAGGCTTTCCGCCACCAGTGCTGCGGTGGCCGCGCTGCTTTGCGTTTTCGCGCCTTTTCCACCGGTAAAGACCATCTTGCTACCTGGGTGCGACAGGTATAGCCTGACGCCTTCGGTCACCCGTGGCAGGCTGTTGTTGAGCAGGTTAGAGCTGGGAGCCCAGTCCGGGTTATAGGTGTAACCGCCGCCCAGCACCACGATATAGTCAATCGGGCCGTTGCCTCTATAGGTCGGGTAACTGGATTCTAACGGTTTCAACAGGCGATCGGCGACCGGTTGCAGGCTGAGCAACAGCAACAGCAGCCAGCTCAGGCTCAACATGACTTTGCCGCTTTTCTGCCAACGGGTAAACCACAGCAGCAATAATGCCAGCCCCATTAACAACAGCAGGGCGGGTAGAGGCATCATCAGGCCGCCAATAAATTTTTTTAAGTTAAATAACATCAAAAATCAGGTCCTTTTGGGCGAAAAAACGACATCTGGCCGCATTCATGCTGCAAGAAGATTTATTCTAAGCCAGTCTGTGCCAAAATAGCAGGTTTGAATGGGCAGGCGCTTTGCCGTCGGCCAAGATAAAATCAGCGGAGCCGTTGTCCATGCAGGATCGCAATTTTGACGATATTGCCGAGAAGTTTGCGCGTAATATTTACGGCACCACCAAGGGGAAAATCCGTCAGGCGGTGGTCTGGCAGGATCTGACCACGCTGCTGGCCCAGTTGCCACAGCGGCCGCTGCGTATTCTGGATGCTGGTGGAGGCGAAGGCCATATGGCCTGCCAACTGGCAGAATTAGGACATCAGGTCTTGTTGTGCGATCTTTCTGGTGAGATGATCCAACGCGCTGCGTTGCTGGCCGAGCAGAAAGGTGTGAGCCAGAACATGCAATTCATACAAAGTTCGGCGCAAGAGATTGGTCAGCATTTGGCACAACCGGTCGATCTGATATTGTTCCATGCGGTTTTGGAGTGGATCGCCGAACCACAGGTGGCATTACAGGCGTTGTTTGATTGTCTGGTGCCCGGCGGCGCACTGTCACTGATGTTCTTTAATGCCAACGGTTTGTTGATGCGTAATGTGGTGTTGGGCAATTTCCAACTGGTGGATCCCGAGGTCAGGCGGCGTCGCAAGCGTTCGCTGTCGCCGCAGTATCCACACAGCCCACCGCTGGTCTACGGCTGGTTGGAGCAGATGGGCATGCAGATTTCAGGCAAAACCGGCGTGAGGGTTTTCCATGATTATCTGCAAAGCAGGCAGCTACAGACCCAAAAATTTGAAGAGTTACTGGCGCTTGAACAGCTTTATTGTCGGCAAGAGCCTTACGTGAGTTTGGGGCGCTATATTCACGTCTCGGCGCATAAACCGAACCTGAAGGACGAACTATGAGTGAATTTTCCCAGACAGTACCCGAACTGGTCGCCTGGGCACGGAAAAATGATTTCTCTATTTCGCTCCCCACTGAGCGTCTTGCGTTTTTGCTGGCTATTGCCACGTTAAATGGTGAGCGGCTGGACGGCGAGATGAGCGAAGGTGAGCTGGTTGATGCATTTCGCCATGTCAGCAAAGGGTTTGAACAGACGCATGAAACGGTGGCGATACGCGCCAACAATGCGATTAACGACATGGTGCGCCAGCGCCTGTTGAACCGTTTTACCAGCGAGTTGGCGGACGGCAATGCCATCTATCGCCTGACTCCGCTGGGCATTGGTATTACCGATTACTATATCCGCCAGCGTGAGTTTTCGACCCTGCGCCTTTCCATGCAGCTGTCGATTGTGGCGGAAGAGTTAAAGCGTGCCGCAGACGCTGCCGAAGAGGGCGGCGATGATTTCCATTGGCACCGCAACGTCTTTGCTCCGCTGAAATACTCGGTAGCGGAGATCTTCGACAGTATCGATCTGACCCAGCGCCTGATGGATGAACAGCAGCAGAGCGTGAAAACCGATATTGCGGCGCTGCTCAACCAGGATTGGCGTGCGGCGATCTCCAGCTGTGAAATGCTGCTGTCGGAAACCTCCGGTACCTTGCGTGAACTTCAGGATACGCTGGAGGCCGCAGGTGATAAACTCCAGGCCAACCTGCTGCGCATTCAGGACGCCACGTTGGGTGAGATGGAGCTGGGCTTTGTCGATAAGCTGGTGTTTGATTTGCAAAGCAAGCTGGATCGCATCATCAGTTGGGGCCAACAGGCGATTGACCTGTGGATCGGCTATGACCGCCACGTGCACAAGTTTATCCGTACCGCCATCGATATGGATAAAAACCGCGTGTTCGCCCAACGCCTGCGCCAATCGGTACAAAACTACTTCGATAACCCTTGGACGCTGACCCATGCCAACGCCGATCGTCTGCTCGATATGCGAGACGAAGAGCTGGCGTTGCGCAGTGAGGAGGTCACCGGGGAGCTGCCGCCAGATCTGGAATATGAAGAGTTCAGCGAAATTCGCGAACAGTTGGCAGCGATGATCGAACAGGCACTGAAGGTTTACCAGGAACAAAAAATGCCGCTCGATTTAGGGGCAGTGATGCGCGATTATCTGGCGCAATATCCGCGTGTGCGTCACTTTGACGTTGCCCGCATAGTGGTCGACCAGGCAGTGCGCCTTGGTGTGGCTGAAGCTGATTTTTCAGGGTTGCCCGCGCAGTGGCAGGCAATCAATGATTACGGAGCCAAGGTACAGGCCCATGTCATCGACAAATATTGAACAAGTAATGCCAGTCAAACTGGCCAAGGCATTGTCTAACACGCTGTTTCCGGCGTTGGACAGCCAATTGCGCGCAGGTCGTCACATCGGTATCGATGAATTGGACAACCACGCATTCCTCATGGATTTTCAAGACGAGCTGGAAGAGTTTTATACCCGTTACAGCGTCGAGCTGATCCGGGCGCCGGAAGGGTTCTTCTATTTGCGCCCGCGCTCGACCACGCTCATTCCACGCTCGGTGCTTTCCGAGCTGGACATGATGGTCGGCAAGATCCTGTGCTACCTCTACCTGAGCCCCGAGCGCCTGGCGCACGAAGGCATTTTCAGCCAGCAGGAGCTGTATGATGAGCTGCTGAGCCTGGCGGATGAGAGCAAGCTGCTGAAGTTCGTCAACCAGCGCTCCACCGGTTCGGATCTCGATCGTCAGAAGCTGCACGAAAAAGTGCGCTCCTCGCTCAATCGCCTGCGCCGTCTGGGCATGGTGTATTTCATGGGCAATGACAACAGCAAATTCCGCATTACCGAGGCAGTGTTCCGCTTCGGTGCCGATGTGCGTAGCGGTGACGACCCGCGCGAAGCCCAGTTGCGGATGATCCGCGACGGTGAGGCGATGCCGGTTGAAAACAGCCTGTCACTGAACGATGACGTTGATGCGGAAGATGCGCAGGCAGAAGCCACCCCGGACAGTGCAGAGGATGAACAGGAATGATTGAACGCGGTAAATTTCGCTCACTGACGCTGGTTAACTGGAACGGTTTCTTTGCCCGAACCTTTGATCTCGATGAGCTGGTCACCACGCTTTCGGGCGGTAACGGGGCCGGTAAGTCAACCACCATGGCGGCGTTTGTCACGGCGCTGATCCCGGATCTGACGCTGCTGCACTTTCGTAACACCACCGAAGCCGGTGCCACCAGCGGTTCACGCGATAAAGGCCTGCACGGTAAATTGCGTGCCGGTGTCTGCTACTCAACGCTGGACGTAGTCAACTCACGCCACCAGCGTGTGGTGGTCGGGGTTCGTCTGCAACAGGTTGCGGGGCGCGATCGTAAGGTCGATATCAAACCTTTCACCATTCAGGGCCTGCCAACGGCGGTGCAACCGACCGAACTGCTGACCGAGACCGTGGGTGAGCGTCAGGCGCGAGTCCTTTCGTTGCAGGAACTGAAAGAGCGTGTTGAAGAGATGGAAGGGGTGCAGTTCAAGCAGTTCAACTCCATCACCGATTACCACGCCCTGATGTTTGATCTGGGGGTGCTGCCCAAGCGTCTACGCACTTCCTCCGACCGCAGCAAGTTCTATCGTCTGATCGAAGCCTCGCTGTACGGCGGGATTTCCAGCGCCATCACCCGTTCTCTGCGTGATTACCTGCTGCCGGAAAACGGCGGCGTGCGTAAAGCGTTCCAGGATATGGAAGCCGCACTGCGCGAGAACCGCATGACGTTGGAAGCGATTCGCGTCACCCAGTCGGACCGCGATCTGTTCAAGCATCTAATCTCCGAAGCGACCTCGTACGTTGCCGCAGACTACATGCGCCACGCTAATGAACGGCGTATCCATCTGGATGGAGCGCTGGTATTACGCAACGAGTTGCTGAGCAGCCGCAAACAGCTGGCCGCCGAGCAGTTCCGCCATGTTGAAATGGCTCGTGAGCTGGCTGAGCAAAGCGGTGCTGAATCCGATCTGGAAACCGATTATCAGGCCGCCAGCGATCACCTCAATCTGGTGCAGACCGCAATGCGCCAGCAGGAAAAGATCGAACGCTATGAAGGCGATCTGGAAGAGCTGACCTACCGTCTGGAAGAGCAGAATGAGGTTGTCGCCGAAGCGAGCGAACAGCAGGCGGAAAACGAAGCGCGTGCCGAAGCCGCAGAGCTGGAGGTGGATGAGCTGAAAAGCCAGCTCGCCGATTACCAGCAGGCGTTGGACGTGCAACAAACCCGCGCCATTCAATATCAGCAGGCACTCCAGGCGCTTGAGCGCGCCCGTGCGCTGTGTCAGGTGCCGGAACTGACCGCCGAAAATGCCGAAGAGTGGCTGGATACCTTCCAGGCGCGTGAGCAGGAAGCGACAGAATCCCTGTTGCAGTTGGAACAAAAGTTAAGCGTGGCGGATGCCGCTCACAGCCAGTTCGAGCAGGCCTACCAGTTGGTGGGTAAAATTGCGGGCGAAGTCAGCCGCAGTGAAGCCTGGCAAACCGCGCGTGAGTTATTGCGTGACTGGCCTTCGCAGCAGCATCAGGCCGAGCGTGTGCAGCCGTTGCGGATGCGTTTGAGCGAGTTGGAGCAACGCTTGCGCTCGCAGCAGGATGCCGAACGTCTGTTGCAGGAGTTCTGTAAACGCCACGGGCAGAGTTATCAACCGGATGAACTTGACGCCTTGCAGCAAGAGCTGGAAGAGCGTTTGGAATCGTTGTCGCAAAGCGTCAGCGAGGCCGGTGAGCGCCGGATGGAAATGCGCCAGGAGCTGGAGCAGATCCAGCAGCGCATCAAAGAGCTGACCGCCAGAGCACCGATTTGGCTGGCCGCGCAGGATTCACTGACCCAGCTCAGCGAGCAGAGCGGTGAAGCCTTCGAAGATGGTCAGCAGGTTACCGAATACATGCAGCAACTGCTGGAGCGCGAACGCGAAACCACGGTTGAACGTGATGAAGTGGCCAGCCGTAAGCGCGAAATCGAAGCGCAGGTTGAACGCCTCAGCCAGCCGAGCGGGGCAGAAGATCAGCGTCTGGTAACGCTGGCGGAGCGCTTTGGCGGCGTGCTGCTGTCAGAAATCTATGACGATGTCACCATTGACGATGCCCCGTACTTCTCCGCGCTGTACGGTCCATCGCGCCACGCTATTGTGGTGCCGGATCTGTCGCTGGTGCGCGAGATGCTGGAAGGGTTGGAAGACTGCCCGGAAGATCTCTACCTGATCGAAGGGGATCCGCAGTCGTTTGACGACAGCGTGTTCGCCGTCGAAGAACAAGAAAAAGCGGTGGTGGTGAAAATCGCCGATCGCCAGTGGCGTTACTCCCGCTACCCGGAAGTACCGTTGTTTGGCCGTGCCGCTCGGGAAAATCGCCTGGAAGTGCTGTACGCAGAGCGTGACTCATTGGCCGAACGCTACGCTACCTTGTCATTTGACGTGCAGAAAACCCAGCGTTCTCATCAGGCGTTCAGCCGCTTTATCGGTTCGCACCTCGCCGTGGCGTTTGACGCAGATCCTGAAGCGGATATCCGTGCTCTGAACAGCCGCCGTGGTGAAATTGAGCGTGCGCTGAATAACCACGAAGCGCAGAACCAACAGCAGCGTCAGCAATACGATCAGGCTAAAGAGGGCATTTCCGCACTCAACCGCCTGATGCCGCTGGTCTCGCTGCTGAATGATGAAACCTTGCAGGATCGTGTCGAAGAGATCCGCGAGGAAATGGAAGAGGCGCAGGATGCTGCGCGCTATATCCAACAGCACGGCGTTTCCTTGGCCAAGCTGGAGCCTATGTTATCGGTGCTGCAAAGCGATCCGGAACAGCATGAGCAACTACAGCAGGACTATGTGCAGGCCCAGGCCACCCAACGCCAGGCTAAACAGCAAGCCTTTGCCCTGACGGAAGTGGTACAGCGCCGCGCGCACTTCAGCTATACCGATTCTGCCGGTATGCAGAATGCCGATAACGATCTCAACGATAAACTGCGTCAACGCCTGGAACATGCGGAAGCGGAACGTACCCGCGCCCGCGAGCAACTGCGCCAGTATCAGACCCAGTTTACGCAATACAGCCAGGTACTGGCCTCGCTGAAAAGCTCTTATGACGCCAAACGCGACATGCTTAAAGAGCTGAGTCAGGAACTGGTGGACATTGGTGTGCAAGCCGATGCCAATGCCGAAGCCCGCGCGCGGCAGCGTCGGGACGAATTACATGCTTCGCTGAGTAATAACCGTAACCGCCGCAACCAGTTGGAGAAACAACTGACCTTCTGCGAAGCGGAAATGGACAGCCTGCAAAAGAGACTGCGCAAGCTGGAGCGTGATTATTACCAACTGCGTGAGCAAGTGGTGACCGCCAAGGCGGGCTGGTGTGCCGTGATGCGTCTGGTGAAAGACAACGGGGTTGAACGCCGTCTGCACCGTCGTGAACTGGCCTATATGGACGGTGACGAGCTGCGTTCGATGTCGGATAAGGCATTGGGTGCGCTGCGTCTGGCGGTGGCGGATAACGAACATCTGCGTGATGTGCTGCGCCTGTCGGAAGATCCGAAACGGCCAGAGCGCAAGATCCAGTTCTTTATCGCGGTCTATCAGCATCTGCGCGAGCGTATTCGTCAGGATATTATCCGCACTGACGATCCGGTCGAAGCTATCGAACAGATGGAGATCGAACTGGGCCGTCTGACCGAAGAGCTGACCGCGCGCGAACAGAAACTGGCGATCAGTTCGAAGAGCGTGGCGAACATTATCCGCAAGACCATTCAGCGTGAGCAGAACCGTATTCGGATGCTTAACCAGGGGCTGCAAGCAGTTTCCTTCGGTCAGGTGAAGAGCGTGCGGTTGAACGTCAACGTACGGGAAGCGCATGCCACCTTGCTGGATGTGCTCTCTGAGCAGCAGGAACAGCATCAGGATCTGTTTAACAGCAACCGTCTGACCTTCTCGGAAGCGTTGGCCAAGCTGTATCAGCGCCTGAACCCGCAGATCGATATGGGCCAGCGCACGCCACAAACCATCGGTGAAGAGCTGCTGGATTACCGTAACTATCTGGAGCTGGAAGTGGAAGTCTTCCGTGGCTCCGACGGCTGGCTGCGTGCGGAAAGTGGCGCGTTGTCTACCGGGGAAGCGATCGGTACCGGCATGTCAATTCTGGTCATGGTGGTGCAGAGCTGGGAAGAGGAATCACGCCGCCTGCGGGGTAAAGATATTTCACCTTGCCGCCTGCTGTTCCTTGATGAAGCCGCGCGTCTGGATGCCAAATCCATCGCCACGCTGTTTGAGCTGTGCGATCGTCTGGAGATGCAGTTGATTATCGCCGCGCCAGAAAACATCAGCCCGGAAAAAGGGACCACCTATAAACTGGTGCGTAAAGTGTTCCAGAACCATGAGCATGTGCACGTGGTTGGCCTGCGTGGGTTCGCCAGCGAACAACCGGCTTTAAACTCGGTGGCAGAAGAATCGCCACAAAGCTAAAATAAATGCCCTATAAATCTGAAAATAGCCGCCTGAAGGTGGCTATTTTTTTGCATGACGAGGATGATAGGCGTGTTTTTTTGCCGGTGGTAAGCTGGGATGAAACGGTTATTTACGGCGCTGAGAGCAAAAGCGCCGTTCTGTTTGTATACTGAAACTAATAATAGTCCGTGCGGTATTTTTGTGAGCCTACAGGGGGCAAGGGATGTTGCTTAAAAATGGAAACTCAGTACGACGTCTGGCATTGAGTTGCGCAATAGCGTGTGGTTTTGCCGTGTCGTTTTCCGCATGGGCAACTGTACCGGCGTTACCGGTGGCGTCATCGTCATCGGGAATGTCCGTGGCACAAAGTCGTGCCGAACTGCTGGCGGCATTGCCGAAAAGCGTTGTGCCGTATTATCTCTCCACGTTGGCACCGCTGTACGCCGCCAACCAGATGCAACCTATGTGGCAAGATCGGGAAGCGGTACAGCAATTTCAACAGCAACTGGCTGAGTTGGCCATTTCTGGCGTACAGCCGCAGTTTACTCAATGGGTAAAACTGCTGACCGATCCACTCATCACCGATATGGCACGTGATATTGTGCTGTCGGATGCGATGCTAGGTTATTTGCAGTTTGTCTCCTCAATCGGGGCCAACGGCAACAACTGGCTGTACAGCAATGTTCCTTACAAGCTGAAGGTGCCAGCGAATACGGTGATCAACCAGTGGCAGCTCTCGATACATCAGGGCAAAACGCTGGCGTATATTAATTCGTTGGCCCCGCAGCACCCTCAGTACGCCAAAATGCATTTGGCGCTGCGCGAAATGCTGGCGGCTGGGCGCCCGTGGCCACAAATGACCAATGGCGCAAGCCTGCGTCCCGGTCAGCTCAGCGACGATATTCCCGCACTGCGCGATATTCTGGCGCGTACCGGAATGCTAATCGCCACTCCGGCGGTAGCATCTGCTTCGCCTGAGCCTCAAGTCACCAACGCCAGCGCGACGACCCCAGCGGCGGATGACGATCTGTCGGTGGATGAAGAGAAGGATCGCGCTACCGCAGTGGCTGTCGTTAGCCCGGGCGCGGCATCGATCAAAGATCTTGCTCCCTCTCCAGAAGCGACCGCGCAGGTACAACCTGCCAGTCCGGTTTCGGTTATGGATAATCGTTACACCGAAGATCTGGTGGAAGGGGTCAAACGCTTCCAAACCTGGCAAGGGCTGACGCCTGATGGCGTCATCGGTGCCCGGACGCGTGAATGGCTGAACGTTTCGCCGCAAACTCGTGCTTCACTGCTGGCGTTGAATATCCAGCGCCTGCGCATTCTGCCAGGGCACGTTGATACCGGCATTATGGTCAACATCCCGAACTACTCGCTCACCTACTATCTGAATGGTAATGAAGTGTTATCTTCGCGGGTGATTGTTGGCCGTCCGAGCCGCAAAACACCATTGATGAGCAGCGCGCTGAATAACGTGGTGGTCAACCCGCCGTGGAACGTGCCAACCAAGCTGATCCGTGAAGATATCGTGCCCAAGGCCATGCATGATGCCAGCTACTTCCAGAAACACGGCTACCGTGTATTCTCTGGCTGGAGCAACGATGCGCAAGTGATCGATCCGGCAATGATTGACTGGAGTGTGGTTTCACCACGCAACTTCCCTTACCGTATCCAGCAGGCACCGGGGAGCAGCAACTCGTTAGGGCGTTTCAAATTCAACATGCCGAGCTCGGATGCCATCTATCTGCATGACACTCCGAACCACGGCCTGTTCCAGAAGGATATCCGGGCGTTAAGCTCTGGCTGTGTGCGCGTTAACAAGGCTTCCGATTTGGCCAATATGTTGTTGCAGGATGCCGGTTGGAACAACGCGCGTGTTTCCTCCACGCTGAAAGGCGGCAATACGACGTATGTGAACATCCGCCAGAACATCCCGGTGCAGCTGTATTATCTGACGGCTTGGGTCTCTGATGATGGTAAGCCACAGTTCCGCACAGATATTTACAATTATGATGCGACAGTGAGATCGGGTGCACAAATTTTGGCTCAGGCCGAAAAATTGATGCAATAAATGCAGTAATTCTAGATAAATAACGGTCTGAATGTCTGGCCAGTAGCAGGCTCTGTTTTTTGTGAGCACTGGTAAACCACAGCGTATCGCGGGTTGACTCCGCATACGCTGGCGGTTATGGTTCGGGCAGTGCGCAGTTTTGTGCATATATTTTGACATTCTTGCCGGGTTTAAAAGAGTCATGGACAAAATTGATCATCATCGCCGTAAATGGTTGGCGTTAGGTAGCGCCGCCGTGGGTATCGCGCTGCTCCCAGGGCAAGCGTTTGCCAGTCTTTCTACCGCTCGCCCACGTATTCTGTTGTTGAACAACCTCAATACTGGCGAATCCATCAAGGCCGAGTTCTTCAACGGTAAAGGTTACAATAAAGAAGAATTGGTGCGCCTGAACCATATCTTCCGTGACTATCGGGCCAACAAGGTCAAGAGCATCGATCCGGCTCTGTTTGATCATCTCTATCGCCTACAGGTGATGTTGGGCACCAGCAAACCGGTACAGCTGATTTCCGGCTACCGTTCAATGGCGACCAACACCGAAATGCGTGAGCACAGCCGTGGCGTGGCCAAGCAGAGCTACCACACCAAAGGCCAGGCGATGGATTTCCATATCGAAGGGATCCAGCTGAGTAATATCCGTAAGGCCGCGTTAAAAATGCGCGCTGGCGGGGTAGGCTATTATCCACGTAGTAACTTTGTGCACATCGATACCGGCCCGGTGCGGACCTGGTAATCATTGTGCATCATGATCGCTGAATGGCACCCGCCCCTTGGGCGTGGTGCCGTTGTCGTTGGAGCTTTATGAAATACCATATTATCCCCGTTACGGCGTTCAGTCAGAACTGTACGCTCATCTGGTGCGACGTGACCAAACAGGCGGCGCTGGTCGATCCTGGTGGCGATCCGGAAAAACTGAAGGCCGCCATTGCCGAAAAGGGCGTGCAGGTCAGCCAGATTTTGCTGACGCACGGCCATCTCGATCACGTAGGCGCAGCGGCAGAAATGGCCGAACATTATCAGGTGCCAATCTATGGGCCGGATAAGGAAGATGCCTTTTGGCTTGAAGGTTTGCCAGCACAGAGCCGTATGTTTGGCCTGGATGAATGCGCCGCTCTAACGCCGACCAAATGGCTGGAAGAGGGGGATAAAGTGCAGGTGGGCGAAATGTCGCTGAACGTACTGCATTGCCCTGGTCATACGCCTGGTCATATCGTTTTTATCAACGAACAGGCGCGTTTGGCATTAGTGGGTGACGTGTTGTTCAACGGTGGCGTTGGCCGCAGTGATTTCCCGCGCGGTGACCATCAGGCGCTAATCGCTTCAATCCGTAACAAATTACTGCCTCAGGGCGATGATATGGCGTTTATTCCAGGACATGGCCCGATGTCTACCTTTGGCCATGAACGTCAAACCAACCCGTTCCTGCGCGAAGAACCGGCCATCTGGTAAGGGTACTTCCCGATAAATAACAAAGGGGCGCAAATGCGCCCCTTCAGATTGATGACAAAGTGGCAATATTGCTGAATTGGTCGGGATCTATCTATACCAGTATTTGCTAACCCATTGATTATCCAGACGGGCGCAGCATGCAGCGCCCCTACATTGTAAGCCCGGTGAGGGTTTGTCAGCAGTCTCAAGGGGCGCAAATGCGCCCCTTTTTCAATGCCAAAACTGCTTACAGCACGGCAACGATGGCTTCGCACAGCGGCGCCATATTATCCGGCGTCATCCCCGCCACGTTAACGCGGCCGGAGTTAACGGCATACACGCCAAATTCATCACGCAGACGCAGAACCTGCTCTTTGGTCAGGCCGCTGAAAGAGAACATGCCGTTCTGGTTGATGATGAAGCTGAAATCCTGTTCCGCCCCTTTTTCCTGCAGGGTATTAACGAACAGCTGGCGCATGCGGTGAATGCGCTGGCGCATGTCAGTCAGCTCTTGTTCCCAAATGGCGCGCAACGCCGGGTTACCCAAGATGGTAGCAACTACGGCCGCACCGTGTGACGGCGGGTTCGAGTAGTTGGCACGGATCGCGGCTTTCACCTGGCTGAAGGCGCGCTCGGCGGTTTCTGCATCGGCAGCTACCACGGTGCAGGCACCGACACGCTCGTTATACAGGCCGAAGTTCTTCGAGTAGGAGCTGGCAACGATCAGTTCCTGATGTTTGGCAGCAAAGATACGCAGACCCTGTGCATCTTCCTCCAAGCCCTTGGCAAAGCCTTGGTAAGCGAAGTCGAACAGCGGCAACCAGCCCTTGGCTACGGACAGTTCAGCCAACTGAGCCCATTGTGCTTCGGTTGGATCGATACCGGTAGGGTTATGGCAGCAGCCGTGGAACAGCACCACGTCGCCGGCCTGAGCCTGGTTCAGGCTGGTGAGCAGACCGTCAAAGTCCAGCGCATGGTTGGCGGCGTCGTAATAGTTGTATTCCAACACTTCCAGGCCAACGGCACCAAAGACGTTTTTATGGTTTGGCCAGCTTGGGTTGCTGACCCAGATACGCTTGGCGCTGGTCTGGTTGGCAATAAAGTCGGCCGCGACACGCAGGGCACCGGTACCACCAGGGGTTTGCGCGGTACGGGCACGCTTGTCGGCAATGATTGGGCTCTGCTTGCCGAACAATAGCTCTTGCGTGCAGCTGGCAAATTCAGGAATACCTTCAATGCCCAGGTAGTTTTTGGTGGTCTCATTTTCCAGCAGATACTGCTCAGCTTTCTTGACGCTGGTCAGCACCGGCGTTTTGCCAGTTTCGTCTTTATAGACGCCAATACCCAGGTTGATTTTATTCTCACGCTTGTCGGCGCGGAAAATGTCGGTCAGACCCAGAATCGGATCGGCAGGTGCAGCGGTGATTTTTTCAAACATGTCAGATGCTTCCATGGCCTAGAGTTAAGCAGACAGAAACATCAGGGTAGCGCCAGTTATCGTCTTTGCCAACCGTTTGCGAGAAAAACACCTCGATCTTGTGACGGCGGCAGATTCAGCACAAAAAATGACGGGGAAGGGCGGATTGGCAGAATAAAAAATGGTGCAAAGCGCTAAAAACAAAAACAGGGCCGAAGCCCTGTTTTTTAACTTAGCTGACGGCGAGCCGTCATCAAGTGCAACAACTTAGAACTGGTAAACCAGACCGGTAGCTACGATGTTGTCAGTAGCGATCTTGTTAGCACGAGTGAAGTCGTTTTCGTCCAGCAGGTTGATTTTGTAATCAACGTAGGTAGACATGTTTTTGTTGAAGTAGTAAGTAGTACCTACGTCAATGTATTTAACCAGGTCTTGATCGTTGCCGTAAGCTGAACCCAGGTTTTTACCTTTAGACTGCAGGTAAGCGATAGATGGGCGCAGGCCGAAATCGAACTGGTACTGTGCTACCACTTCAAAGTTCTGAGTTTTGTTAGCGATAGTGTCAAAAGAATCGCCGTATGGAGTCATGTTGCGGGTTTCAGCATACATGGTTGCCAGGTAGACGTTGTTGGCGTCGTATTTAGCACCAACGGTCCATGCTTCAGCGTCTTTACCACCAGCAGTAGACAGATTGGTCTGAGCGTCAGTACGGTCAGAACCAGAGTATGCAGCACCTACGCTAACGCCTGAATCCAGGATTGCGTAAGTAGAGGAGATACCCCAACCGTCACCGTTTTGTTTCTTCAGAGCACGACCGTCGTTTTCGTTCTTGCCTTGGTACTGCACAGCGAAGTTCAGGCCATCAACCATACCGAAGAAGTTGTTGTTACGGTAAGTAGCAACACCGTTGGTACGGCCAGTCATGAAGTTGTCGGTAGTGGTGTAAGTATCGCCACCGAATTCTGGCAGCATATCTGTCCAGCCTTCAACGTCATACACAACGCCGTAGTTACGACCGTAATCGAATGAACCGTAGTCAGCAAATTTCAGACCCGCGAAGCCCAGACGAGTTTTAGTACCTTCGGTACCTTGTGACTCAGCGTGGTTAGCTTGCACGTTGTATTCCCACTGGCCGTAACCGGTCAGTTGGTCAGTAATCTGGGTTTCACCTTTGAAGCCAAAACGCACGTATGACTGGTCGCCATCGTTGTTTTTGTCGTTAGAGAAGTAGTGCAGACCGTCAACTTTACCGTACAGATCCAGTTTGTTGCCGTCTTTGTTGTAGATCTCAGCTGCGTTGGCTGCACCAGCTGCTAACAGAGCTGGGATCACTACTGCAAGAATGTTGCGCTTCATCATCATTATTACCCTCATTGGTTTTATTCGGACACCTTGCCACTGCCGCCAATAATTCTTTTGGAACTATTGTTGATAGATTGGTGTCGTCCTGTGTCTGCACGCAGTGTTCCATTCACGGGCAGGTTTATCTAGAACGAAAATGCTACCAATGTCGCAATCTGGTTTCAGAAAGCAACGATATGTAACAATTTGTGTATTTTAGGGAACTTTGTGATGCAGGTCAATAATCAAAAATGCGAAAGGCCAGCTTAGCTGGCCTTTATTATGTAAAAAAAATGTTTAAGTTATGCTGGGTTTTATGACTTAGAAGCTGGCGTTACGTGGCGTTCTTGGGAACGGGATCACGTCACGGACGTTCTGCACCCCGGTCACATAGGCGATTAAACGCTCAAAACCTAAGCCAAAACCAGAATGTGGCACGGTGCCATAGCGGCGCAGGTCACGATACCACCAATAATCTTCTTTATTGAGGCCCATCTCTGCCAGACGCTGATCCAGCACATCCAGACGTTCTTCACGCTGTGAACCACCGATGATTTCACCAATGCCCGGCGCTAGCACGTCCATCGCCGCGACGGTTTTGCCATCTTCGTTCATGCGCATATAGAAGGCTTTGATATCTTTCGGGTAGTTTTTCACAACTACCGGAGCCTTGAAGTGTTGCTCGGCCAGATAGCGTTCGTGTTCAGACGACAGATCGATACCCCAGGAAACCGGGTTCTCGAAGGTCTGGCCGGAAGCAATCAGGATCTCGACCGCCTCGGTGTAGTCCACCTGGGCGAAATCGGAAGAGACAAAGCGCTTCAGACGGTCGATGGCATCTTTATCTACACGCTCAGCAAAGAATTGCAGATCGTCGGCACGTTCATCCAGCACCGCCTGGAAGACATACTTCAGCATGCTTTCGGCCAGCCCGGCAACGTCGTCCAGGGAAGCAAAGGCGACTTCCGGTTCGATCATCCAGAATTCAGCCAGGTGACGGCTGGTGTTCGAGTTCTCGGCACGGAAGGTGGGGCCAAAGGTATAAATTTTTGACAGTGCACAGGCGTAGGTTTCGCCGTTCAACTGGCCGGATACGGTCAGGAAGGCTTCTTTACCGAAGAAATCCTGGCTGAAATCGACGGCACCTTTATCGGTGCGTGGCAGGTTTTCCATATCCAGCGTGGAGACGCGGAACATTTCACCGGCACCTTCGGTATCTGAGGCAGTGATCAGGGGAGTGGAAACCCAGAAATAACCGTTCTCGTGGAAGTAGCGGTGGATTGCCTGTGCCAAGGTGTGGCGAACGCGGGCAACCGCGCCAATCAGGTTGGTGCGTGGGCGCAGGTGAGCAACTTCGCGCAGGTATTCGATGCTGTGGCGTTTGGCCGCCATTGGATAGGTGTCAGGATCGTCAACCCAACCCACCACCTTGATGGCTGTGGCCTGCAGTTCGAAGCTCTGGCCTTCACCCGGCGAAGGTACCACGGTACCGGTCACTTCAATGGAACAGCCGGTGGTCAGGCGTAACACTTCGTCCTGATAATTCGGCAGAGAATCATTAACGACGGCCTGTAACGGATTAAAGCAGGAGCCGTCATAAACGGCGAGGAAGGAGATACCAGCTTTAGAATCTCTCCGGGTACGTACCCAACCGCGCACGGTGACTTCACTGTCAACCGCAGCACGACCTTGCAGTACGTCGACTACAGGCACTACGCTCATAGATTTCTCTCTTATAAGTTTTTCAGAAATAGGCTAACAACCCAAGAATTTGGGGATATTGCTATGTTACTTGCCGCGTTGCAGAGCACAAGTAGAAATCAACAGAATGGGACAACATTTATTGCAGTGAGGTAAAAAAACAGGAGGTATATAAAGGAAGAGTGGGATCGCTGGCGAAAAATGCCCACACGTTTGCATCACCAATTGGCTCCTGTTCCTTAATGCAGCTCCGTACCGCTCCCTCTCCCAGCGGGAGAGGGTTGGAGTGAAGGACGCCTTAACTGGCTTTCTTCACCAGCGGCAGATCGAAGGCTTTGCGCAGCGCTTTGACAAACGCAGGGTCCTGGCAGATGGTTTTGCCTGGGCTATCGGACAGTTTGGCCACCGGCTTGCCTTTACACTCGACCAGCTTGATCACGATATTCAACGGCTTGACGCCAGGGATATTGCAGGTCAGACGCGTACCGATGCCGAACGCCAGGTTGATACGCCGATCAAAGTGGCGATACAGCGCCAACGCCTTATCCAGATCCAGATTGTCTGAAAACACCAACGTCTTGCTCATGGGATCGATGCCCAATTGCTGGTAATGGGCAATGGCTTTTTCACCCCATTCGATCGGATCGCCAGAGTCGTGGCGCAACCCTTGATAACGCTGGGCAAACTGCTTGCCGAAATCACGCAGGAACGCATCCATGGTGATACAGTCGGTAAGTGCAATGCCGAGCTGATCGGGATATTCATCCAGCCAGGCCTGCAAGGCGGCACGTTGGCTGTTAGCCAGCACCGGGCTAATCTGTTGATGAGCCTGGAACCATTCATGGGCTTGCGTGCCAACCGGGATCAGATCCAACCGATGCGCCAAATCGTAGTTACTGGTGCCAACCAGATAGGGGAATTCGTTTTTCAACGTGCTGACAATGGCCTGTTGCACCTCGCGGGACAAGCGACGACGGCTGCCAAAGTCCATCAGCTTGAAGCGTGAGATATCAATATCCCCGCTTAGTTGCTTGAACTGCGCCAGGTTCTGGCGCAACTGGCTAATGGCCATCTCTGGCGTGGCCTGTGGCGAACGGTGGCGATGCACTACTTCGCTGATCACGGCCAACAACGGCACTTCCCACATAATCACTTCGCGCCAGGGGCCAGCGATGCGGATATGCAATTTGCCGTCGTGATTGCTAATGCTGACCTGCTGCGGATCGTAGCGAAACTCCCGCAGCCAGCTCAGGTAATCCTGATGGAAGAAAGGCAGGCTGGAGAGATAGCGGTGTTCGGCTTTGGTTAGCGCCAACTCGCTCATCATGGCAACCTGCGCGCGGATCTCGTCGGCATATTCGCCCAGCAGTTCGTCGCCACGGCAACGAAACTCCGCCGCAACGGTAATTGCGGGGTAGCGATGGAACACTGCTTGCTGCATATGAAGCTTGTAGGCGTCAGTATCAAGCAGTGAAGTCAAAATCGGGGAAGCGTATAGAGTCATATCGCGTTACAGCATCCTCGTCAGGCGCGTGTCCAAATCCGGATAATCAAAAAAGTGGGGGGAGTATACCCGGATTATCCTGTTATTGAAGCCTCATCACACCACAAATGGCCGGAACGGGTCGAGGATAAAACGTGCCTTTATTTTACCGGCGGCGCAACCTCAACCAGAAAAAGCCATTTAATCCAATAAACTGAATGGCTTAGTTGATTTACTCATAAAAATTATGAGGTTAATTATTTTAAACACAGATTCAGATAAAACCGGTTGGCGTATAAATACTGACCCGATTACGCCCGGTCTTCTTACAAAAATAGAGCGCTTCGTCGGCCTGTTTGATGGCTGGATGCAGTTGTGCCAGATCGCCTACGGCGGCAATACCACAGCTGATGGTAAAGCGCACCCGTTTTCCGTTGAGCAACTCCAGGCACATCTGTTGGGTTTGCTCACGCAGCGCTTCCATCATGCTGCGGGCATTTTCCAGGGAACAGTGGCCGAGCAGCAGGGCAAACTCCTCACCGCCATAGCGGCAAAAGATATCGCTGGAACGGAAGGTGTTACTTAACGACTGGGCGAACATCACCAGCACTCGGTCGCCGACATCGTGGCCATAGGTATCGTTAAGACGCTTGAAGTTATCGATATCGATCAGACAGAACGCCAGCGGGTAACTACTCTGGGCGAGCATCTCACACTCGAGGAAAAATTTGCGGCGGTTATAAATGTTGGTCAAGGGATCGAAGAATGACGAGACTTCCAGCTCTTTGATTAGCTGCTGCTTTTCGTTTTCCAGCGCGATCTTGACCTGATTGTATTGTTTGAGCTGGGTGATGGCATCACTGATGGCGATTAACTCTTTACTGTAAAAAGCGTCGTTTTCATCAATATTCATATCACCTTGTGACAGGCGCAGAATATTTTTATGCGTTTTGGTCAGCCAGCGGGTGATGTTGGAACAGAAGATCATGGAAGGCAGCAGGATGAACAAGGCAATCAGCCCACTCAGAGAAATCATGCCGTAGATGGCCGTCTGGCTATCATACTTTTTGGCTTCGGAAGCGGCCATCTCCAGCTCAAAGCTACGCTCATAGAGTCTTTGAGAAAGTTCGTCCATTTCTTCGATATAGCTGGCGATCAGGTTGATGTCATAGACGGTATTGTGGGTAATGGCTTGATATAACCCGTCGGAAATGTTGCTGATCCGATTGTTGGAGATGTTACGGAGTATCTCATCCACCAGTTCGGCAATCTGCGGATCGTTATAGGCCAGCTTTAAGAACGCCAAACGGGTACCGAGCGGGGTGAATACCCCGGTCAATTGGATGGCCTTCAGATAAGCATTCTTGCGTTCCAGGCTGCTGAGATTGACGTCGATAATCTGATCGATCAGCTCGGTCAGCGACATATTCAGCCGGTTATTAAGGCGAACGGCCTCCAAAAACAGAAATGAGTCAGCATTGATCAGCCGGGTGTCGTAGGTATAGCGGTAGAAGGCTTTGGTGGTCTGGACGATATAATAGGCGCTGTTGATATTGAACAGATTGCTGTTGGCAGTGTCGACTTGCGTGACTTGACGTGAATCGTTATCCAGCAGCCTTTCCATCCAATCGAGCATAGAAAGTATGGCAATCTTTTGCCGAATGCCTAGGCGCAGGGCGAGATCGGCGTCGACATTGGATTTAACAATCGCGATTTTATCACGCGCCTGTTTATCGGCCTGCTGCCATTCGGCTTGGGTGACGGATTTATCCGCCAGACCTAATCTTTTTAACCGATGTGCCAGCAGCGTAGCCTGAAAGGCCTCGGCCACTTCTTTAGTCCTGCTGATTTTATACAGGTTTTCCAGGCTTTGCTCATAGCTGTTCCGGGCCTTTATCAGCCCATTGGCAATAAAAACCGCAAAGGACAGCATGATGGCAAAGGTGAAGAAATAGATCAGGTATTTTACTTTCATGCCAATCTGTTTCTCCTACTGGCTCTTGGATGATTATATCATTGCTACCGCTGGTTTTCCTCCGCAATTCGGTTGTCAACGGGGACGGAACTGCGCCTGTTTAAGCATAAAATGCTGAGTTTGACGTTAAGTGAAGCGCCAGGGTAGCTGGAGCATAGCAAACAACAGCGAATGTCTGCGTGAGTCGTGTGATTTCTTGGTGCGATTTGCTGCCATTTCTGGGTTTTTTTTATAGCTGTGATACAGTTTATTCACAATCGGGCCATTGAGGTACCGCGTCGTCCTGGACGGCGGTACGCTCCGAGTCCGGGATCTGTAACTCACTGAGACGTCAAAGGGTTTTTATGACACAACAGCCACAGGCGAAGTATCGCCACGATTATCGCGCCCCAGATTATACCATCACCGATATCGACCTGGATTTTGAACTGGATGCAGACACCACGCGCGTTACCGCCGTCAGCCAGATCAAACGGCAGGGTGCCGCCGGTGCCCCGTTAACGTTGAATGGCGAAGACCTGACTCTGGTGAGTATTCAAGTGGATGGGCAGCCGTGGAGCGCCTATCACCAGCAAGAAAACCAACTGGTGATCGAACAGCTACCTGCCCAGTTTACCCTGACGATCGTCAACGACATCCATCCGGCCAAAAATAGCGCGTTGGAAGGGCTATACCTGTCTGGCGAAGCGCTGTGCACCCAATGCGAGGCCGAAGGCTTCCGCCATATCACCTTCTATCTGGATCGCCCAGACGTGCTGGCCCGTTTCACAACCCGCATCGTCGCCGATAAAGCGCGTTATCCGTTCCTGCTGTCGAACGGTAACCGGGTGGCTGAGGGTGACCTGGCAGATGGCCGTCACTGGGTACAATGGCAGGATCCGTTCCCTAAGCCTAGCTATCTGTTTGCGCTGGTGGCAGGGGATTTCGACGTGTTGCGCGATAGCTTCACCACCCGTTCTGGTCGTAAGGTGGCCTTGGAGCTGTTTGTCGATCGTGGCAACCTGGATCGTGCCGACTGGGCCATGACCTCGCTGAAAAACTCGATGAAGTGGGACGAAACCCGCTTTGGCCTGGAATACGATCTGGATATCTACATGATCGTCGCCGTGGATTTCTTCAACATGGGGGCGATGGAGAACAAAGGGTTAAATATCTTTAACTCGAAGTATGTGTTGGCCAAGGCCGAAACCGCCACCGACAAGGATTACCTGAATATTGAAGCGGTGATCGGCCACGAATATTTCCATAACTGGACCGGCAACCGCGTGACCTGCCGCGACTGGTTCCAACTGAGCCTGAAAGAAGGGCTGACGGTGTTCCGCGATCAGGAGTTCAGCTCCGACCTGGGCTCCCGTTCAGTCAACCGCATCGATAACGTGCGGGTGATGCGTGGGGCGCAGTTCGCCGAAGACGCCAGCCCGATGGCGCACGCGATCCGGCCGGATAAAGTGATCGAGATGAACAACTTCTACACCTTGACGGTGTATGAGAAAGGATCCGAAGTGATCCGCATGTTGCACACGCTGCTGGGGGAACAACAGTTCCAGGCGGGGATGCAGCTCTATTTCGAACGTCACGACGGCAGTGCGGCCACCTGCGATGATTTTGTGCAGGCAATGGAAGACGCTTCCAACGTCGATCTGTCGCTGTTCCGCCGCTGGTACAGCCAGTCTGGTACGCCGTTGCTGACGGTGCGTGATGACTATAGCGCCGAGGATCAGCAATACCGCTTGCACGTCAGCCAGAAAACCGCGCCGACGGCCGATCAGCCAGAAAAACTGCCGTTACATATCCCATTAGATATTGAGCTTTACGACAGCGAAGGCAACGTCATTGCCTTGCAGAAAGACGGTTCCCCGGTCAATAACGTGTTGAACGTCACCGCCGCCGAACAGACTTTTGTGTTTGATGGCGTCGCGCATAAGCCGGTTCCTTCGCTGCTGCGTGAGTTCTCGGCACCGGTCAAGCTGGATTATCCGTACAGCGATCAGCAACTGACCTTCCTGATGCAGCATGCGCGCAATGAGTTTTCCCGCTGGGATGCCGCGCAGAGCCTGCTGGCCATCTACATCAAGCTGAACGTCGCCAAATATCAGCAAAAGCAACCATTGTCGCTGCCGCTGCATGTGGCAGATGCCTTCCGGGCGGTGTTGCTGGATGAGAAGCTGGATCCGGCCTTGGCCGCGCAGATCCTCACGCTGCCATCGGAAAACGAAATTGCCGAGCTGTTCGCCATCATCGATCCGCAAGCCATTTCGGCGGTGCATGAAGCGATCACCCGTTGCCTGGCTAAAGAGCTGGCCGATGAGTGGCTGGCGGTGTATCACGCTAACAAAACCGAAGGGTACCGGGTTGAGCACGGCGATATTGCCAAACGTTCGCTGCGCAATATTTGTCTGCACTATCTGGCTTTCGGCGATGTAGAGCAGGCCGACAAGCTGGTGGTGCAACAGTTCCAGCAGGCCGATAACATGACCGATTCGCTGGCTGCACTGGCTGCGGCGATGGGGGCACAGTTGCCTTGCCGTGATGCCTTGATGGCCGAGTTTGATGAGCGCTGGCATCAGGATGGTCTGGTGATGGACAAGTGGTTCATCCTCCAGGCCACCAGCCCGGCGGCAGACGTGCTCGGCAAGGTGCGTGCGCTGCTGCAACACCGTTCATTCAGCCTGAGTAATCCAAACCGCACCCGCTCGCTGATTGGTGGGTTCGCCTCGGCTAACCCGGCGGCGTTCCATGCGGCAGACGGCAGTGGCTATCAGTTCCTGGTGGAGATCCTCAGCGATCTGAACAAGCGTAATCCACAGGTTGCCGCGCGGCTGATTGAACCTCTGATCCGTCTGAAGCGCTATGATGCCTCTCGTCAGGCGTTGATGCGTCAGGCGCTGGAGCAGTTGAAAGGGCTGGATAACCTGTCTGGCGATCTGTTTGAGAAGATCACCAAGGCGTTAGACGCATAAAAAGCAAGGGGACGGCATTTGCCGTCCCCTGATTAATTCGCCACCCGGCGGGAAGTTCCAACGGCTTGCGGTGGTGCCAACACTCTTGCCAACACTTCTGCTTCCAACTCCGCCAGCTTTGCCGAACCTTTGCGGCGCGGCCGTGGCAAATCAATAGTCAGATCCAGCCCGATACGTCCTTCTTCGATTAACAGCACCCGATCGGCCAGTGCGATCGCCTCACTAACGTCATGCGTGACCAGCAGTACGGTGAAGCCATGCTGTTGCCATAGCGTTTCGATCAGCCCCTGCATTTCTATACGCGTTAACGCATCCAGTGCCCCCAAGGGTTCATCCAACAGCAACAGCCGTGGGCGATGGATCAACGCACGGGCCAGGGCGACACGCTGTTTCTGCCCGCCAGACAGCGCGGCCGGCCATTCATTGGCACGGTCGGCCAGCCCAACGGTGGTTAACGCCTGCAATGCAGCATCACGCCAGTTACCGCGTAGGCCAAGCCCCACGTTATCGATCACCTTTTTCCACGGCAGCAGGCGAGCATCCTGAAACATCAGACGGGTATCGTCTTTGGCGTGGCTGAGCGGAGCATTACCACTCACCAGGGTCCCGCTGTTAGCCGTTTCCAGCCCTGCGAGCAGGCGTAATAAGGTGCTTTTACCACAGCCGCTGCGGCCAACCACGGCCACAAACTGGCCCGCGGTGATGCGGAGTTGCAGATCGTCCAGCACGGTGCGGTTGCCATAACGTTTGGCGATGGCTTCCAGCGTAATGGGGGTGCCTTGCGGGATGCGAGTCGGTGCCGTCATTATGCTTCTCCTGATTTCAGTTGATAGGCCGGATGCCAGCGTAACCAGACACGTTCGAGCAGCTGTGCGCAGGCATCGGCCAGTTTGCCTAGCAGGGCATATAGAATAATGGCGACCACCACCACGTCGGTCTGCAGGAATTCACGGGCGTTCATCGCCAGATAACCGATGCCCGAGTTGGCGGAGATGGTTTCGGCGACGATCAGCGTCAGCCACATAAACCCGAGGGCAAAACGCACGCCGACCATGATCGAAGGCAGCGCGCCGGGTAACACCACCTGCGTGAACAGGCTAAAGCCGCTCAGGCCGTAGCTGCGCGCCATTTCCAGCAGGCCACGGTCAATATTCTTGATACCGTGGTAGGTGTTCAGATAGATCGGGAATAGCGTACCCAGCGCCACCAGGAAGATTTTGGCGGACTCGTCGATGCCGAACCACAGGATCACCAACGGGATCAGCGCCAGATGTGGCACGTTACGGATCATCTGTACCGAACTGTCGAGCAGACGCTCTCCCCAGCGGGACAGGCCAGTAATGAATCCCAGCACCAGGCCAATGCTGCCACCGATACTGAAGCCAATCAGCGCACGCCAACTGCTGATGGTCAGGTGTTGCCACAGCTCGCCACTCTTGGTTAAGGCCCAAAAGGCAGCCACTACGGCGCTCGGCGCGGGCAAGATACGGTTAGATAACCAGCCAGCCTCAACGGCGGTCTGCCAGCCAATCACCAGCGCTACCGGCAAAGCCCAGGGGGCCAGCCGGTGCAGAATTTGTTGTGCACCGATCGCCATTACTGTTCTCCTCAGCTTTGTGACACTTTTTGTGGGATATAGATATTGGCGACCGCTTCGCCCTGCGGCTTGATCGCACGCAACTGGGTTGGTTGTTCGTTGGTTGCCAGATCGAGATGCGGGAACAGCAGTTCACCTACGCGATAGGCCTCTTCCAGATGCGGGTAACCGGAAAGAATAAAGGTATCGATACCCAGGTCGGCATATTCCTGAATACGCTCAGCGACCGTCGGACCATCCCCCACCAACGCCGTGCCTGCACCGCCACGCACCAATCCGACACCGGCCCACAGGTTAGGGCTGATTTCCAGATTGTCTTTCTTGCCGCCGTGTAAGGCCGCCATACGTTGTTGGCCAACGGAGTCGAAGCGGGCGAAGGCTTTTTGTGCATCCGCAATGGTTTGATCATCGAGGTTGGCGATCAAACGGTCGGCTGCCTGCCAGGCTTCTGCGGTGGTTTCGCGCACGATGACGTGCAGGCGGATACCGAAGCGGACTTTGCGCCCCAGGGCCGCTGCTTTGGCTCGTACTTCCTCTATTTTTTCTTTCACTTGGGCAGGGGGTTCTCCCCAGGTCAGATACAGTTCAACCTGCTCGGCTGCCAGATCCTGTGCTGCTTCTGAGGATCCGCCAAAATACAGCGGTGGGCGAGGTTGCTGCACTGGGGGGAACAACAGCTTGGCGCCTTTCACCTGAATATGCTTACCGGCGAAATCGACGGTTTCACCTTCCAGCACTTTGCGCCATACGTGGGTAAACTCGGCGGAGGCTTCATAGCGTTCGGTGTGGTTAAGGTGTAATCCTTCCGCTGCCAGCTCTTCCGGATCGCCACCGGTCACCAGATTGAACAGGGCGCGGCCATTGGAAAGGCGATCTAGCGTGGCGGCCTGCCTGGCTGCCAAGGTCGGGGATATGATGCCGGGGCGCAGGGCCACCAGGAATTTTAGCCGTTGCGTGACCGGAATTAACGAAGCGGCAACTAACCAAGAGTCTTCGCACGAACGCCCCGTTGGGATCAGCACGCCGCCGAAACCGAGCCGATCAGCGGCCTGGGCGATCTGCTGAAGATAACCGTAATCGACCGCACGTGCCCCTTCTGAACTCCCCAGATAGTGGCCATCTCCGTGAGTCGGTAAAAACCAGAATACGTTAATGCTCATAGCGTTTTCTCCTGATTATTGTGCGGCTGGGTGCCAGACGCGTTGAGAAATATCGACCTGAACCGGAACCAACCGGTTGGCGAAAAAGAGATCGGCGGTTTTTTGCTGGGCAGCAATGGTGGCGTCCCCTAAGGGTTTGATGGCCGTCGGTGGGCGATGATCCAGATAGCTGGCAATTACCGCTTCCGGTAAGCCCATCGCCTTGGCCAGCAAGGTAATGCTCTGCGCCCGATCGCTCTGCGTCAGCGCATCGGCCTGGGTCAGCACCGCCAGTACCTGCTGGATGAACGGGCCGTTGGCTTCGGTATAAGGGCGAGCGGCCAGGTAGAAAGAACCGGTCTGGTTCAGTTCGCTGCCATCGGTCAACACCCGTACTCCGCCTTGCAGCAATGCGGCTGAATAGTAGGGATCCCAGATCACCCAGGCATCAACGTTGCCCTGTTGGAATGCCGCTCTGGCATCGGCAGGCGTCAGATAAACCGGTTGTATATCGGTAAACTTCAGGCCGTCCCTTTGCAGTGCCCGCAGTAGCAGGTTGTGTGAGCTGGAGCCTTTCTGGAAGGCTACTTTGTGGCCTTTCAACTCGGCGACGCTGTGGATCGGGCTATTTTCCGGCACCAGGATCACTTCCGCCTTGGGTTTTGGCGGCTCTACGCCGACGTACAGCAGGTCGGCCCCGGCGGCTTGGGCAAAGATTGGCGGGATATCGCCGGTGCTGCCCAGATCGATGCTGCCGACGTTCAGCGCCTCGAGCATCTGCGGGCCCGCCGGGAATTCGATCCAGCTGATGTTGGTGGAGGGGAAACGCTGTTCCAGCAACTGATGGGTTTTGGCCAACACCAGACTCACCGAACCTTTTTGGTAGCCGATACGAAACTGAGCAGGTGCGTTATCTTGTGCGACAGCGGTATTGGTCAGCGCCAGCGCCATAATGGCGGCCAGCGCACCGGTGTTAAGCCAACGGCGCAAAGAGAGTGGCATGATGATTTCCTTAGGCAGTTTGCCGGGTTAACAGAGAGGCGGCGGTGTTTGGCACCGGCGGTTTACGGCGGCTGAGCGCCAGATAAAAACTGTCCAACGCTTCGTTCAGGCGTGCGGCCACCCCATCGGATAGCTGGGCCTGTTCACCGTTAAGCACTATCTGGCCGTCATCGGCAAACACGCCGTGCAGCACCTCCTGGGCTTTCAGTGCCGTCAGCACCGGTTTCAACGCATAGTCCACAGCCAGCATGTGGCCGATGGAACCGCCGGTGGCCAGCGGCAAAACCACTTTGTGTTCCAGCGCACGTTCAGGAAGCAGATCGAGTAAGGTTTTCAGCGCGCCAGAAAACGATGCCTTATAAACCGGCGTGGCGATCAAGAGGCCATCCGCAGCGGCCAGTTGCGCGGTGAAGGCTTTAATATCAGGGCTGTTAAAATTGGCGCGCAGCAGGTCTTCCGCCTGAAAATCGTGCAGGGTATAGGGGATCACTTCCACCTGCTGCTGTTGTAGCCAGCGTTGGCTCAGTTGTAACAGCGCCGCCGAGCGTGAGGGTAGCCTTGGGCTGCCAGCTAGAGATAAAACGCGCATCGTCACTCCTTATATCAAAAAGTTATCAATGTTAAATTAATGTTCGTAAGGTGTTTTAAAGCTAACAGCAAAAGGAGGTGATTTTTAAATCTCATTTTTTGATTTTGATATGCGTAAAGGGGGAAAAGCGGGGAAGTAGCACCATACAAGGGAAACGATTGCGCTAAACGCGCTTTTTTTGCCTTTAATCAATTCCAATTGGCGAGGGGATACCGGATAATACGCCCCCGGTCGACAGGCCTATCCTGCTGACTTGAGGTTGTCGCTAAATAACCGCAACACCGAAAGCCTGAAGCAGGTGGGGATCATGCAGGTTAGCCGACCGTTGAGCGCAAGGATGCGCGATTGCGAGCCCCCAGGGATGGGTTTACGGCGTGTCGGCGTTCTGCATGATCCCCACCTGTATCCCCATCAGGCACAGCGATTGACTTGCGACCTCAAGTCAGCAGGATATCACCGGGAAATCAGGAGAGTACATGTACTACCCCATCGTCAGGAAAGCCTTGTTCCAGCTCGATCCCGAGCGCGCTCACGAATTGACCTTCAGTCAACTACGCCGTATTACCGGCACCCCACTAGAGTTTCTTATCCGTCAGTCGGTGCCGAGCAAGCCGGTGAGCTGCATGGGGCTCTCTTTTAGCAACCCATTAGGTTTGGCCGCCGGTCTGGATAAAGACGGCGAGTGCATTGATGCCTTTGGCGCGATGGGCTTTGGCTTTGTTGAGGTCGGTACCGTTACGCCGCGTCCGCAAGCGGGCAATGATAAACCGCGTCTGTTCCGCCTGGTCCCGGCCGAAGGGCTGATCAACCGCATGGGGTTCAATAACCACGGCGTAGACAATCTGGTTGAAAACGTTAAAAAATCCCATTTTGGCGGCGTGCTGGGGATCAATATCGGCAAGAATAAAGACACGCCAGTCGAGCAGGGCAAAGACGATTATCTGATCTGTATGGATAAGGTTTATCCGTATGCGGGGTATATCGCGATTAATATCTCATCACCCAATACCCCGGGATTACGATGCTTACAGTATGGTGAAGCGCTGGACGATCTGCTAGCGGCGATAAAAAATAAGCAGGCTCAATTGCAGGCTCGCCATCACAAATATGTGCCGGTTGCGGTAAAGATCGCGCCGGATCTTTCAGAAGAAGAACTGATCCAAATAGCAGACAGTTTAGTGCGTCATAATATAGATGGGGTCATTGCCACCAATACCACTCTCGATCGTAAACTGGTTCAGGGGTTGAATTACTGCGATCAGGCAGGGGGATTAAGTGGCCGTCCGATACAGTTACGCAGCACCGAAGTGATCCGCCGTTTGTCGCAGGAGTTACAAGGGCGCTTGCCGATTATCGGCGTTGGCGGAATTGATTCCCTGACGGCGGCGCGGGAAAAAATGGAGGCCGGGGCAACGTTGGTACAAATTTATTCCGGTTTTATCTTCCACGGACCGCGTTTGATTAAAGATATCGTTACCCATATCTAATATTTTGCCTTTCATTTTCGACCGGGGGTTTATTTCTGCCCCCGGCTCGTCTATATTTTGTTCGGTAGCGGAATTATCCGATGTTTAAGCAACCTTTCTGGTGATAAAATCGCCTTTTGCGTAATACGCGTTGGCATGTGGTGAGAAGGATAAGCAATGAAGATAAAACCTGATGACAATTGGCGTTGGTATTTTGACGCTGAGCACGATCGACTGATGCTCGATTTAGCCAATGGTATGATCTTCCGTTCACGCTTTCCGGCAAAAATGCTAACCCCGGACGCCTTCGCTGAATGTGCATTCTGCGTCGATGATGCAGCGCTTTATTTTGATTATGAAGAACAGTGCAAACAGATAAAGCTCAGCCATGAACAACGTGCCGAGTTGGTATTAAATGCGCTGGTGGCCTTTCGTTTTCTTAAACCCCTGATGCCCAAGAGCTGGCATTTTGCTCAGCAACACTATCCGCTACGCCCTAAAAATGGCGAGTTGGCGGCGGTAAAGGTGATGGATAGCGGTGTCGATGCGCGTCTGCTGGTGGTGGAAGCCGGGGATAATGCCAGCCTGTGTTTGCTGGCACAAAATCAGCTGACGTTGGCTGGGCGCACCATGGTGCTGGGGGATGCGATCAAGGTGATGCACGATCGCCTGAAACCTTGCATCCCGGATGAACAGTCTGCCCCGGCTTACGACAGGGCAGTGTAATCCGCGTTATGCCAGCTTCACATCGCTTTTAGGAATACAGCTGCAACAGAGGATGGTGCCGTTGGCGGCCATTGCGCTTTTCTTTAGCGGTGCAACCTCGCCTTCCACCAGCGTTATCTTGCAACTGCCGCACAGGCCAGCCCGGCAGGAGTAAGGAATGCGAATGCCTTGCTGCTCCAACTGCTCTAACAAGATCTGCTGGTTATTACCGGCAAACACCTTTCCTTGATACTCAATGTTCACGCTGGTGGTGCTGTCCTGCGGTGCCTGTAGGCTTTCGACGACCTTGCCTGCCCCATACGGCCGCGGTGGTTTGGTTGACAGCACTTCAACGCTATCGCCGACGCGAATAATACCGCTGTTTCGGGCAATCATGTTTTGACCAAAGTCGACGTCGCCATTATCGGCAGTGCGGAACTGTTGCAGCGTACTCAATGGCTCGCCGCTCGGGTGTTTGCGGCCACGCTCCACGCTGACCGTGGTCAATACGCAGCGGCTGCAGGGTTTTACCAGATCGAACATCACGTCGCCGACGCGGATCACCTGCCAACCATCTTCTGCCCAGGCCGGGCTGCCGGTCACCACCAGGTTTGGGCGAAACTGCTCCAGCCTGATGCTGCTTGGGCAACGTTGCTGCAGATCCTGGAATGAGGCTTCATTAATCAGCAGATAAGGGTAACCGTCGGCAAAGGAGAGCGGAATTTCCGGGTGCTTCTTTACCCTGCGGGTTAATTCAGGCCCCACCCAGCGTAGCTGGACCTCTCGCTGAAAATAACCGCTTAGCCAACTGTTGATGGCCTCCGGCGCGATCAACGCGGTGAAATGGTTGCCCCACACCTCGGTTGGCTGCGCATCGGGGGCGAAATCAACGAAGCGGATCGCCGCGCTTTCACCGTCCGGTGCAGTCAGAAACAGGCCATCGGCCAACAACGCCGGGGTAAACAGCACCATCTGCGGGTATTGGCGGGCGGTGATGAAGGTACCGTCTGGCTCGGTGATCATGAAAGAGCGATCAAAAGCCAGGCCATTGCTGGCCACCTGGGCGTGAGAAAGCTGCAAACCCCGTAGTGATTTGACCGGATGAACGTAAAGTCGGGAGAGCGTGATCACCCCTGCCTCCGTGCGATAAATGAAATAGAAGGGAGCAACTTTATGACAAGCGGTCTGGATTAGCTATAATGCGCAACAATTTTCTTTTTGGTGATAAGCACGATATGAACACTCTGTTTGCCAGCACGGCGCGTGGACTGGAAGAACTGTTAAAAAGCGAACTGGAGCGGCTTGGCGCTCACTCCTGCAAAGTGGTGCAGGGGGGAGTACATTTTCAGGGTGACGATCGTCTTCTGTACCAAAGCCTGCTCTGGAGCCGCCTGGCTTCGCGTATTCTGTTGCCGCTGAATGAATTTCGCGTGCACAGCGATTTGGATTTGTACCTCGGTGTGCAGGCCATTGACTGGCCATCGATATTTGGCCTGGATAAAACCTTTGCCGTGCACTTCAGCGGCCTCAATGAAGAGATCCGCAATAGCCAATATGGCGCGTTGAAGGTCAAAGACGCCATTGTGGATAGCTTTACCCGCAAGCTCAACGATCGGCCAATGGTAGAGAAACAGCAGCCGGACATTCGCGTGAACGTTTTCCTGCAGCGTGATATGGCCAGCGTAGCGCTCGATTTGAGCGGTGAAGGTTTACACCAGCGCGGCTATCGCGATCTGACCGGCCAGGCTCCGTTGAAGGAAAACCTGGCGGCGGCGATTGTCCAACGTTCCGGTTGGCAACCAGGGGCGCCGATGCTGGACCCGATGTGTGGCTCCGGCACGCTGTTGATCGAAGCGGCGATGATCGCCTCCGATCGGGCGCCTGGCCTACATCGCCAACATTGGGGCTTTACCGCCTGGAACGGCCACAATGCCGAACTGTGGCGTGAAGTGATCACCGAAGCGCAGGTGCGGGCGAAACGTGGTCTGCAAGAAACCCCGTCACGCTTCTTTGGTTCGGATATCGATCGTCGCGTCATTGAAATGGCGAAGGGGAACGCCCGCCGCGCTGGCGTGGCTGAACTGATCACCTTTAACGTGAATGACGTCAGCAAACTGACCAACCCACTGCCGGAAGGCCCGGTAGGCACGGTGGTCAGCAACCCGCCATACGGTGAACGCCTTGAGAGCGAACCAGCCCTGATTGCGCTGCACAATATGTTAGGGCGCATCATGAAGAGCCACTTTGGTGGCTGGCAGCTTTCGTTGTTCAGCGCCTCACCGGAACTGCTCAGTTGCCTGCAGCTGCGCGCCGAGCGCCAGTTCAAAGCGAAAAACGGCCCGTTGGACTGCATACAGAAAAACTACCAGCTGGCAGAAAACCCGCAGGGTGCTGGTGGCGTGCAGGTGGCGGAAGACTTTGCCAACCGTCTGCGCAAGAATCTGAAGAAATTGGACAAATGGGCGAAGCAGCAGGGGATCGAATGCTATCGCCTGTATGATGCCGATCTGCCTGACTATAACGTGGCGGTAGATCGCTATGGCAGTAAGGTCGTGGTCCAGGAATACGCGCCGCCGAAAACCATCGACGCGCAGAAAGCCCGCCAGCGCCTGTTTGACGTGATTAACGCCACGTTGGCGGTGTTAGAGCTGCCTTCTAATCAGTTGATCCTGAAAACCCGCGAACGTCAGAAGGGCAAGAATCAGTATGAGAAGCTGGCGCAGAAGGGCGAGTTCCTGCTGGTAGAAGAGTTCAATGCCAAGCTGTGGGTCAACCTGACGGATTATCTCGATACCGGGTTATTCCTCGATCACCGCATCGCTCGCCGTATGCTGGGTGAGATGAGCAAAGGCAAAGACTTCCTCAACCTGTTTGCCTACACCGGCACCGCAAGCGTACATGCCGGGTTGGGGGGCGCACGTAGCACCACCACGGTGGATATGTCGCGTACCTATCTGGAATGGGCGGAGAAGAACCTGCGGGTTAACGGCCTGACCGGTAGACAGCACCGCTTGATCCAGGCAGATTGCCTGTCCTGGCTGCACAATGCCGACGAACAGTTCGATGTGATCTTTATCGATCCGCCGACGTTCTCCAACTCCAAGCGGATGGAGAACACCTTTGACGTACAGCGCGACCATCTGGCGCTGATGAAAGATTTACAACGGATACTGCGCCGTAACGGGACCATCATGTTCTCCAATAACAAACGCGGTTTCCAGATGGATCTGGCAGGTCTGAACGCACTGGGTCTGGAGGCGAAAGAAATTACCGCCAAGACGCAGTCAGAAGACTTTGCCCGTAACCGTCAGATCCACAACTGCTGGCTGGTCACCCACGCCGGCGAAGGAAAATAATTACTATGTCGTTAATCAGCATGTCCGGTGCCTGGCTCTCTTTCAGCGATGCACCTTTGTTAGACAACACCGAAATTCATATTGAAGACAATGAACGCGTCTGCTTGGTTGGGCGCAACGGGGCCGGTAAATCGACCCTGCTGAAGATCCTCGGTAAAGAGATCCCATTGGACGATGGGCGCATCATTTACGAGCAGGATCTGATTGTGGCGCGTTTGCAGCAGGATCCTCCGCGCAATATCGGCGGCACGGTGTTCGACTTTGTGGCCGAAGGCGTGGCCGAGCAGGCGGAACACCTGAAGGCGTATCACGCTATCTCGCACCAGGTAGAGCTGGATCCGAGCGAAAAGAACCTGACGCGTATGGCGCAGGTCATGGAAATCCTCGATCACCAGGGCTTATGGCAGTTGGACAGCCGTATCAGTGAAGTTCTGTTGCAACTGGGCCTGAACGGCGATGCGGAACTTTCCTCCCTGTCCGGTGGTTGGCTACGCAAAGCGGCACTGGGCCGGGCATTGGTCAGTTCACCGCGCGTGTTGCTGCTTGATGAACCTACCAACCACCTGGATATCACCACCATCGACTGGCTGGAAGGGTTCCTGAAAGAGTTCCAGGGCAGCATCGTCTTCATCTCGCACGACCGTTCGTTTATCCGCAATATGGCCACGCGCATTGTCGATCTCGATCGCGGCAAGCTGGTGTCATGGCCGGGTAACTACGAGCTGTATCTGGAAAGCAAAGAAGAAGCGCTGCGGGTCGAAGAGCTGCAGAACGCCGAATTTGACCGCAAACTGGCGCAGGAAGAAGTTTGGATCCGCCAGGGCATCAAGGCACGCCGCACGCGTAACGAAGGCCGGGTGCGCGCTCTGAAAGCGTTACGTAACGAGCGTTCACAACGTCGTGAAGTGATGGGCACCGCCAAGATGCAGGTGGAAGAGGCCGTGCGTTCGGGCAAGATTGTGTTCGAAATGGAAGACGTCAATTATCAGGTTGCCGACAAAGTGCTGGTCCGGGGCTTTAGCGCCCAGGTGCAGCGCGGTGACAAAATCGCGCTGGTGGGGCCAAACGGCTGTGGTAAAACCACCTTGCTGAAATTGATGCTCGGTCAACTGAAAGCCGACAGCGGGCGAGTGCACTGTGGCACCAAGCTGGAAGTGGCTTACTTTGACCAGCACCGCGCCGAGCTTGATCCAGAACGTACCGTGATGGATAACCTGGCGGAGGGTAAGCAGGAAGTGATGGTCAATGGCCGTTCGCGCCATGTGCTGGGCTATCTGCAGGACTTCCTGTTCCACCCTAAACGGGCAATGACGCCTGTCAAAGCGCTGTCGGGCGGGGAGCGTAACCGCCTACTGCTGGCTAAACTATTCCTCAAGCCGAGTAATTTGCTGATCCTCGATGAACCAACCAACGATCTGGACGTCGAAACGCTGGAACTGTTGGAAGAGATGATCGATAGCTACCAGGGCACCGTATTGCTGGTGAGCCACGATCGTCAGTTCGTTGATAACTCCGTGACCGAATGCTGGATTTTCGAAGGTAATGGCGTGATCGACACTTACGTCGGGGGCTACTACGATGCACACCATCAACGTGCCACCGCCAAGCCGATCCGCACGGTAGCCACCAGCCAAACCAAGGCAGCAGTGGAGAAAAAAACCGAGCAGCCTAAGAAATCAGCAGCCAAACTGAGTTATAACCTGCTGCGCGAACTGGAGCAGTTGCCACAGCGCCTTGAACAGCTGGAAATGGATATTGAAGCCTTGCAGGCACAGGTGAGTGACGCAGGGTTCTTCTCACGCCCACATAGCGAAACCCAGCAGGTGCTGGCCGATCTTGCCACTGCGGAGCAGGCACTGGAACAAGCCTTTGCCCGTTGGGAAGAGCTGGAAGCAATGAAAAACGGCTGATCGGTAACGGGTTGCCCGCACGCTGCTGCTGTGGGCAACCCAGGTGTACCGATGAGCGACACGGTTAAGGAGGATAATGGTGTGTTCCCACGAAAGTCATAAGCAGCAGAGTCATGCGATGCATGGCGAGCGTCAACAGGATAACCTGATACTGTGCCCACAATGCGATATGCTGGTGGCGTTGCCGCCTTTGCAATCAGGCTCCAAGGCCGTTTGTCCCCGTTGTAAAACGACACTCAGCGCCCGCTGGGCAGAACCGCGTAAACAACCGATTGGTTTTGCCCTCAGCGCATTATTCATGCTGGTGTTAGCCAATATATTCCCGTTTATCAACATGCGCGTTGCCGGTCTGGGCAATGAAATCAAACTGATCCAAATTCCTCAGGTGATGGTGGCAGAAGACTATGCCAGCATGGCCACCCTGTTTATGGTGTTTGTGCAACTGATCCCGGCATTTTGCATGTTGGCGATTATTCTGTTGTGTGCCAGGGTGCGGCTGCCACGACAATGGAAGATCTGGATGGCCAAGGTGCTGTTCCAGTTGAAGACCTGGTGCATGGTCGAGATCTTTCTGGCTGGCGTGCTGGTTAGCTTCGTCAAACTGATGGCCTATGGTGATATCGGCATTGGCTCCAGTTTCATCCCTTACTGTCTGTTTTGCCTGCTGCAGGTGCGAGCCTTCCAATGCGTCGATCGTCGCTGGCTGTGGCAGGATATTGAACCGGCCCCGTTGATTGAACAACCGTTGCAGGTTGGGCGTACCGGCCTGCGGCAAGGCGTTCGTTCCTGCTCCTGCTGTACGGCCATCCTGCCCGCCCAGCAGTCCAAATGCCCGCGTTGTCACACGGTGGGCTATGTACGCCGCCGCCACAGCCTGCAATGGACTATGGCGTTATTGGTTACCTCGATCATATTGTATATTCCGGCAATGCTGATGCCGATTATGATCACCGAGGCGTTGGGCAATAAAATGCCATCAACGGTCATGGCCGGGGTGGTGCTGCTATGGGGAGAAGGGTCCTATCCGGTGGCGATGGTGATTTTTATTGCCAGTATTATGGTGCCCTCGCTCAAGATGTTGGCGATTGGCTGGTTATGCCTGGATGCCAATGGCAAAGGCAAGGCCAAGGCCGATAGCGAGCGTATGCATCTGATTTATGAAGTGGTGGAGTTTGTTGGCCGTTGGTCAATGATTGACGTGTTTGTGATCGCCGTGCTTTCGGCGTTGGTACGTATGGGACAGTTGATGAGTATTTATCCAGACATTGGAGCGCTACTGTTCGCCATGGTGGTCATTCTCACCATGTTTGCTGCTATGGCGTTTGATCCCCGTTTAACCTGGGATCGCGCAAATGAAACAACAAAAAAGGAGCCGCAAGGTGACGGAAAGTAATCATGGCGTCGCGGATGTTGAGAAGATCAAGCGCTGGTCGCCGGTGTGGATCATTCCCATTGTCACGGCGTTGATCGGGGCGTGGATCCTGTTTTATCACTTCAGCCATCAAGGGCCGGAAGTGACGTTGGTGACGACCTCTGCCGAAGGGTTGGAAGCGGGAAAAACCAAGATAAAAAGCCGCAGTGTGGATGTTGGGACGGTGGAAAGCGTCACCTTGAGCGAAGACTTGAGCAAAGTGCTGGTGCAGGCTCGCCTGAATTCCGGCATGGAAAAGCTGCTGCGCGATGACACCGCTTTTTGGGTTGTGAAACCCCAGATTGGCCGCGAGGGTATCTCCGGGTTGGGAACCTTGTTATCCGGTGCCTACATTGAATTGCAACCGGGAAACAAGGGCAAGGCAGGCAAAGAGAATTACAAGTTGCTTGATGCTCCGCCACTGGCCTCGCCAGATGCTAAAGGGTTGCGCGTCATACTGGACAGCGATAAATCCGGCCAGTTGAACGCTGGCGATCCGGTGCTGTTCCGTGGCTACCGCGTCGGCTCAGTGGAAACCAGCTATTTCGATCCCAAGCTGCGCGCCATGCGCTATCAGCTGTTTATTACCGCGCCTTACGATCAGTTGATCACTACCAACGTCCGGTTCTGGAAAGACAGCGGCGTTGCCTTCGATATGTCCGCACAAGGTATGCGTGTGGAAATGGGATCCTTGGCCACGCTGTTTAGCGGTGGCGTGAGCTTTGACGTGCCTGAAGGTTGGGAGCGTGGCCCTGCGGTGAAAGAAAAGGCCGAGTTTGCCCTGTTCGATAACCAGCGCAATATTCAGGACTCGCTGTATACCGAGCATGTCGATTATCTGGTGTTCTTCTCCGAATCGATCCGTGGCTTGCAGCCAGGGGCACCAGTCGAGTTCCGTGGTATTCGCCTGGGTACCGTGGGGCAAGTGCCGTTCTACAAAGAAGGCATGCGCCAGCAACTGGATAATGACTATCGCATACCGGTGCTGATCCGTATTGAGCCAGAGCGCTTTAACCAAGAGGTGGGTAAGGGCTTCGACGTAGTACAGCATTTGAAAGATGCCGAAGCACGCGGCATACGCGCCTCGCTGAAGTCTGCTAACCTGCTGACCGGAGCGCTATATATCGATCTGGACTTCTATCCAAATGAGAAGCCGTGGAAGGGGCCGCGTGAGCTGTTCGGCTATCCGCTGTTGCCAACCACAAGCGGTGGCTTGGCGCAGATCCAACAGAAGCTGATGCAGACGCTGGATAAGATCAATTCGATGCCGATCAATCCAATGATCAACGAAGCGACCAAAACGTTGGCAGAAAGCCAGAAGACCATGAAAGAAACGCAGAAAACCCTGCAGTCGCTCAATGACATCATCAGCAGTAAAGAGATGAAGGCATTGCCGGAAGATATGCAAAAAACCCTGCAAGAACTCAATCGCAGCATGAAAGGGTTCCAGCCAGGCTCACCGGCCTACAACAAAATGGTTGGTGATATGCAACGTCTCGATCAGGTGCTGCGTGAGCTGCAACCGGTGCTGCGTACCCTGAACGATAAGAGCAACGCCCTGGTATTTGAAGCCGCGGGCAGTAATGACCCTCAGCCGAAGAAGGCCAAAAAATGAAAAAATGGATCCCGGTAGTTCTGGCGCTGTTGCTGAGTGCCTGTAGCAGTACCCCCAACAAGACTTACTACCAGTTACCGGCGTTGGGCACGCCGGCTCAGGTGAGTGGTACCCAGGCGTCACGCCAGCTGTGGTTGGAGCACGTTAGCGTGGCGGATTTCCTGGCGCAGAGTGGGGTGGTCTACCAGACTAACGACGTGCAGTTTGTGATTGGGCAAAACAACCTGTGGGCCAGCCCGTTGGATCAGCAATTGCAACAGACGTTGGTGACCAACCTGGGCAGCGCTTTGCCGGGTTGGGTGGTGTCATCACAGCCGATGAGCAGCGATCAGGATGTGCTTAACGTCACCATCAGTGGCTTCCATGGCCGCTACGATGGTAAAGCGATCGTGCGTGGTGAATGGGTGCTGAGCCATCAGGGCAGGCTGATCAAGCGGCCATTCAACCTGGAATTGAAACAGGGTGAAGATGGCTATGACGCCTTGGTTCGCACCTTGGCCCAAGGCTGGTTGCAGGAAGCGCAGGAGATTGCCGCACAGGCAGCTCGCCTTTAATCATAGCTTGTAATAATTCGTTCTAAAGCCATCCCGGTGAGGCAAAGCAAATGCCTTGCCGGGATTTTTTTCTTTTATTATCATGCAATTAAATCCACTCCAGCAATATCAGCCACTTAGCTTATGCGCCGTGCATAGCTCACAAATATGACAACGGTATGAAATTTGAACGTTGATCTTCTCGCCATTTAGGGCTATTCCTTAAATGTGGCTGTATTTCGTGCAGCCATTGTTTTCTTTCCACAAAGTAACAACGAGGGAAGTGAGGCATGAAGAGACAGAAAAGAGATCGTTTGGAACGGGCTGAATCACGTGGTTACCAAGCCGGTATTGCAGGGCGTTCAAGGGAACTTTGTCCCTACCAATCTTTAGACGCCCGGGCTAACTGGCTGGGAGGTTGGCGACAAGCCATGGAGGACAGGGCTGTGACCGCTTAAGCGGCTCTCTGTCATGAATTAAGGAACGACCTCCGCCAAACAAGCGGAGGTTTTCGTTTTAAGCGTAAAATTATTCCTGCCAGCGTTTCAGCAAAATACTCGCGTTGACTCCCCCAAAACCAAATCCGTTCGACAGGGCATAGGTCATTGCCATCGGTTCCGGCTTATTGGCTACCAGATGCAAACCGGCGGCGGCAGGGTCTGGATTATCCAGATTCAGAGTGGCCGGAGCGATTTGATCGCGCAGCGCCAGGGCGGTGAAAATGGTTTCCAGGCCGCCTGCGGCTCCCAGCAGATGGCCGGTGGCCGATTTGGTGGAGGTGATAGCGATATGCCCATTGGTGCCGAACAGGTGTTTGATGGCGTTGATTTCACCCAGATCGCCAACCGGGGTTGAGGTGGCGTGTGCATTCAGATGCTGGACCTGATCTGGCGTGACGCCAGCCTGTTTCAGCGCAATCTTCATCGCCCGATAGGCGCCGTCGCCATCTTCGGCCCCGGAAGTCATATGGTAGGCATCTGCACTGGTGCCGTAACCGACAATCTCAGCTAACGGCTTGGCACCGCGTGCCAACGCATGTTCCAACGTCTCGATCACCAACATCCCGGCACCTTCACCCATCACAAAACCGTCGCGGGCGCTGTCAAACGGACGTGACGCTTTGGTTGCGGCATCCGCAGGCGTGGTTGACATGGCTCGGGCAGCGGCAAAGCCCCCCAGGCTAACGGTATCGATAGCGGCTTCCGTTCCGCCACATAAGGCGATATCGGCTTCATCGTTGCGGATCATCCGCACCGCATCGCCAATGGCCTGTACGCCTGCTGCACAGGCGGTGACCGGTGCGCCAATCGGCCCCTTGAATTGATGCTTGATGGAGACATGGCCGGCGACCAGGTTAACCAAAAAGGAGGGAATGGTGAAAGGTGAGAGGCGCTTCGGCCCGCGGCTATCCGTGGTGCGCACCGCATGGGCGATAGCGGGGAAGCCACCAATGCCGGAGGCGATCACGGTGGCCGTCCGCTCCTGTTTCTCCTCACTATCGGCGTTCCAACCAGCCTGTTTAATGGCTTCGTCAGCGGCGGCCATCGCCAGCAGAATAAAGCGGTCCATTTTCTTTTGGTCTTTCGGTGCCACGCTCAGGTCTGGATCAAAACCGGCAGCGGCATCCTGCTCCAGCGTGGGCACCTGACCGCCGATCTTGACCTGCAAATCTGCCACCATCTCTTCGGGCAGTGGGCTGATCCCTGACTGACCCGCCAACAGGCGTTGCCAGATCGGCTCTACGCCGCAACCTAAAGGAGAGACGGCCCCCATACCGGTGATAACTATACGACGACTGCTCATAGTGACTCCTTGGATGATTCATTAAGTAAGGCGTAGTGATGCTGCATCAGAGAAGCACGGCGTGACATGGCTTCTCCGGCCGCAGGACCTGCCGCTAACGTGATGTGCTGTAGGGCGATAGGCTGCTGGGTTAGCGCATCGATTAATTGAGGCTGTATGGGTTGACCGCTGCGTCGATCGACCAGTTCTGCGCTGTGCGCCCCTTCAGTCAGATGAGTATTGCCCCACTGGAACAACGTCACCAAGACCGGGAAGAAATCCTTGCCGCGCTCGGTGAGCAGATATTGATAGCGTACCGGGCGAGTCTGGTAGCGTTGCTTATACAGAATGCCGCTTTCCACCAAAAATTTAAGCCTGCGGGTCAGCAGCGTGGGGGATAGCCCCAGGCTTTGCTGAAACTCGTCAAATTTGCTCAGGCCATGAAAAGCATCGCGCAGGATTAAGATGCTCCACCATTCCCCCACGCGCCCCAACGAACGGGCGATTGGGCAGGGGATCGTCGCAAAACTGGTTTTTTTCATGCAGCCCTCTTGGTGAATACATTTATTGTAGTCACTGGGCGGCGATTAAACGACCAGCTCAGTAATAACACAGGGGAAATAAACGGCGACCGAGAGAGGTCGCCGTAGGGCATTAGAACGCTGCTGCGTCTTTGAACAGGCCCACTTTCAGATCGCTGGCGGTATAGATCACTTTGCCGTCGCACAGCACTTCGCCATCAGCCACACCCATAATCAGCTTGCGGATGATCACGCGTTTGAAGTTGATGCGGTAGGTGACCTTTTTGGCGGTTGGCAGCACCTGACCGGTGAACTTCACTTCGCCGACGCCCAGCGCACGGCCTTTGCCTTCGCCGCCCATCCAGCCGAGGTAGAACCCTACCAACTGCCACATGGCATCCAGACCCAGGCAGCCTGGCATGACCGGATCGCCAATAAAGTGGCAATCGAAGAACCACAGATCCGGATTGATATCGAGCTCAGCTTCTACGTAGCCTTTATTGTGGCTACCACCGTCTTCGGTCATCTTGACCACGCGGTCCATCATTAACATGTTGCCTGATGGCAACGGTGGCCCACCGGCGCCAAACAGTTCGCCACGGCCCGATGCTTCGAGATCTTGTTTTGTATAGGATTCGCGTTTATCTACCATGTTCTCAGTAAACCTTATTTTGATGAAGGACGCAGATTAACTTACACGTGTACGCTGAACAAGTCCGATCAGCCACGGCTGAACCAGTTAAGCCAGCGCAATGGCCACGGCAACGGACGCCGTTCTGGCAACATGGCCTGTGCAATTCGCTCCTGGATGGCGGCCAGCAAGCTCGGCTGCTGCTCCTCGGCGAACGGATAGCCGGTCAATAACGGCAAGGCTTCCGCAACGCTATCTACCGCCCACAGATGGAATTGCCCAACACGCACCGCTTCGACGACGTCTGGGCGCAGGCAAAGGTGCCGTACGTTGCTAGCTGGCAGGATCACGCCCTGTTTGCCCGTCAGGCCACGGCGTAGACAGACCTCGAAGAAACCTTCGATTTTTTCGTTTGCGCCACCGATCGGTTGCACATTACCAAACTGGTCAACGGAACCTGTCACGGCGATTTGTTGGGTGATCGGCTGCTGTGACAATGCGCTGATCAGGGCGCAGAGTTCGGCTAGTGAGGCGCTATCCCCGTCAACTTCGCCGTAGGATTGCTCAAAGACGATCGAAGCGGAGAAGGGCAGTTGCTGATCGAGATCCAGTTCGGCGATCAGGAACGCCTGCATGATCATCATGCCTTTGGCATGCAGATTGCCCCCAAGCTCGGCCTTGCGCTCCACATCGGTAAATTCGCCATCGCCCAGGTGGACTACACAGCTGATGCGCGAAGGTTCGCCAAAGCTGCGCGGATGCCCTGGATAATCCAGCACCGACAAGCCGTTAATCTGACCAATCACCTCGCCTTCGGTTTCGATCATGATCTGGCCCAGCTCAATCTCGTCCTGCATGCGTTCTGCGAGATAGCTTTCACGCCATTCGCGCGCATTCAGCGCCGCTTCTAACGCTTTAGCGGTGATCTGCTCCTCTTCGGCATACAGAGCGGCCTCAGAAAGCTGCTGGCTGACCCACAGTGGTGATAGCGGTAGGTTACCCTGGTCACCGGTATGGCGCACCGCCTGGACCATCAGAGGCTGCCAGGCGTCGGCTGCCAGCGGTGGTAATTGCTGCTCGGCGACCACGCTATTGATATAGCCACACCATTGCACCATATCGTCTGGCTCGGTGAGCTGCAGATCGTCTTCATATTCACCGTAGACGGCCTGCCCGCAGACTTCAGGCTCCATATCGTGGAAATCAGCCAGGCCATGGCGATCGCCCACTACAATCAGGCGTAACTCCAACGGCATCGGAGGGATGGAAATCGGCAACGGCCGGGTTTCATCTGGCGTCAGCCACTGGAACAGGCGCTGGGTAATCATCTGCTTGAGACGCAGCCACAATAGCGGCTGTGCCAATAGGGCACGCGCCGACAGGATCAGCACGCCGCCGTTAGCCTGATGGACCAGGCCCGGTTGCAAGGTGATCGCACCATTGTGCATTCTGACGCAGCCAAATAACTGTTCTGGCTCAACCCATTCCTGGTAAACGCAAGCACCGCCGGCGGCAAAAGGTTCATCGCCGCGCAGGGCATTTTTAATGCTGACGGTGTCGCCTTCAATCACGTAGTGACTGCCTTTAACGGTATTCTGCGGTTGCAACTCTTCTGCCGCTCGGGCGATCAACGCCAGATACTCACGTGTTTCCTGTGCTTTCAACAGCATAAAACGTGGCAGAGACAGCGGATGCAAAAACAGCGTCAGCGCATTCTCCAAACGGGGCTGGATTGCAGAAAAGGCCACGGGTGCCAATTGAGCAGCGGAATCGAAAATCGCCTGATAAGGCGTAGCAGCAGGCAACAGAGATTGCCATTCAAGTCGGTTATTGGTCAAAGTGTTAGATGCAATCGTCAAAAAGGGAAAGCGCGATTATACAAGAATAACGCCAGCTTGATACCTCCAGAGTCATTGTTGAGCATCGGAGTTTGACATTGCCCGATGACTGTGCAAAAAACAGTCAAAAACGGCGGGTAATTGCCGAGGAAAAGTTGGCTAAAGCTGTTATGCTTATTAAAGTTACACGGTCACAGCAGAGTTCACGATGAAATATCAGCAACTGGAAAATCTGGAGAGCGGTTGGAAATGGAAGTACCTGGTGAAAAAGCACCGGGAAGGTGAAGCGATCACCCGCTACATTGAAAACAGCCTTGCTCAGGAGGTCATTGACCAACTGCTGAAGCTGGAAAATGAACCGGTCAAAGTGCTGGCGTGGATCGATGAGCATATGAATCCGACGCTGGATAACCGGATGAAACAAACCATCCGCGCCCGGCGTAAGCGTCATTTCAACTCAGAACATCAGCATACGCGCAAGAAATCGATCGATCTGGAGTTCCTGGTCTGGCAACGTTTGGCTGCGCTGGCTCATCGCCGTGGTGTCACTCTGTCGGAAACCGTCGTACAGCTGATCGAAGATGCCGAGCGAAAAGAGAAGTATGCCAGCCAGATGTCATCGCTGAAACAGGATCTACAGGCGATCCTGGGTAAGGATGATAAATAGCATTACCTAACGTTAGGCCAAAAAAAACCCCGCAATGCGGGGTTTCAGACTGATGACGAACCCCATTATTTTGATGGGGTTCGTTGTTTTTAGCGACCGTAGGTCGCGATCGCGATATTTTCCCACCACACTGCTTTTTGCTTTTTCTGAGGGCCTCTATGGGGCTCCTGT
>NZ_JBLJAK010000016.1:0-119718 GCF_047530105.1 Serratia sp. T13T92
TGAGAAACATAGCAGGCTGATTTTAAAGAGAATTTTTCCGAGTGCCCTATTGATTCGCTTGAAATAATTCCCATAAAAAACAGTAAGATGCCGAGTTGTGTATAAGAGACAGCCCACAGGGAGAGGGAGCAGATGGGTGTTGTGAACAGTTACAGGCGTTAATTTATGGCACTGTTCCGGTGGTGAGGTTAGCAACGGAACTTAATCAGTAGCACATTCAGTCCCCTCTCGCTGTGGGAGAGGGTTAGGGTGAGGGGAATGCTTAATTATTTTCTAAAACGCCTGCTGGGCCTGGTCCCGACGCTGCTGATCGTGGCCGTGCTGGTGTTCTTGTTTGTCCACATGCTGCCGGGCGATCCGGCGCGGTTGGCGGCGGGGCCGGAGGCCGACGAAGCCGTTGTCCAACTGGTGCGCCAGGATCTGGGGCTGGACAAGCCGTTGCCACAGCAGTTTGTGCATTTCTTTGTCAATATTTTGCAGGGCGATTTCGGCACGTCGATGGTGTCCAAACGCCCGGTCAGTGAAGAGATCGCCTCGCGCTTTATGCCAACCTTCTGGCTGACCATCGCCAGCATGGTGTGGGCGGTGATTTTTGGCATGGCGATCGGCATGATTTCCGCCGTATGGCGCAACCGCTGGCCGGATCGGCTGGGGATGACGCTGGCCGTGTCGGGCATCTCATTCCCGGCCTTTGCGTTGGGGATGTTGCTGATGCAGGTGTTCTCGGTCAACCTCGGCTGGCTGCCGACGGTCGGAGCGGATACTTGGCTGCATTACATCTTGCCTTCAATCACGCTGGGCGCTGCGGTAGCGGCGGTGATGGCCCGCTTCACCCGCGCCTCGTTCGTTGAGGTGATGCAGGAAGATTACATGCGCACCGCCCGCGCCAAGGGCGTGCCGGAGACACTGGTGATCGTCAAACACGGGCTACGCAACGCCATGATCCCGGTGATCACCATGATGGGCCTACAGTTTGGTTTCCTGCTGGGTGGCTCGATCGTGGTCGAGAAGGTATTTAACTGGCCGGGGTTGGGGCGCTTGCTGGTGGATTCGGTAGAAATGCGCGATTACCCGGTGATCCAGGCCGAAGTGCTGCTGTTCTCGCTGGAATTTATTCTGATTAATCTGTTGGTGGATATGCTGTATGCGGCAATCAACCCTTCGATTCGTTACCAATAGGCAGGCCGTATGATGAAGTATTGGCGGCGTAATGCCGCGCTCAAGGCAATGCCGGTGATTAATCCCAACGCAGTGCGTACGCCTTGGCATGAGTTCTGGCGGCGCTTTCGTCGCCAGCAGGTCGCAATGGTGGCCGGCGTGTTTGTGTTGCTGCTGGTGGCCGCTGCGCTGCTGGCACCGCATCTGGTGCCTTTTGATGCGGAAAACTTCTTTGATTACGATCGGCTCAATGAAGGGCCTTCGCTGGTGCACTGGCTTGGGGTGGATTCGCTGGGCCGGGATATTTTCAGCCGTATTCTGATGGGAGCGCGGATCTCTTTGGCTGCCGGGGTGTTCTCGGTGCTAGTTGGCAGCGTGATTGGCACGGTGCTCGGGCTGTTGGCGGGCTATTACGAAGGCTGGTGGGATCGCATCGTAATGCGCATCAGCGACGTGCTGTTTGCCTTCCCCGGTATTCTGCTGGCGATTGGCGTGGTGGCGATCATGGGCAGCGGCATGGCCAACGTGATTGTCGCCGTGGCCATCTTCAGCATTCCGGCGTTTGCGCGTCTGGTGCGTGGCAATACTCTGGTGCTGAAGCACCTGACCTACATTGAATCGGCGCGCAGTATCGGCGCTTCGGACTGGACCATCATTCTGCGGCATATCTTGCCGGGCACCATCTCGTCGATCGTGGTCTATTTCACCATGCGTATCGGTACTTCAATCATTACCGCTGCCAGCCTGTCGTTCTTGGGATTGGGGGCGCAGCCGCCAACGCCGGAATGGGGTGCGATGCTCAATGAAGCGCGGGCGGATATGGTGATTGCCCCGCATGTGGCGATTTTCCCCAGCCTGGCAATCTTTTTTACCGTACTGGCGTTTAACCTGTTAGGCGATGGGCTACGTGATGCGTTGGATCCGAAACTGAAGGGATGACCCCTCACCCCAACCCTCTCCCACAGGGAGAGGGAGCTGAAAGTCCCTGCTCTTTTGGAAGTTAAAGAGGCTATCTCAGCAAATTCGATCACTCCTTCATCCAAGGTGCGTCACTGCATTTTCAAACTTACTCGATCGGTCCCCTCTCCCTTGAGGGAGAGGGTTAGGGTGAGGGGAGTATCGATTATTTATACAGATGCTCGGCATGAAAACGCAGATGATCTTCGATAAAGGTAGCGATGGTGAAGTAGCTGTGGTCGTAACCCGGCTGAATACGCAGGGTTAACGGCCAGTCGCGCTGGCGTGCCAACTCCGCCAGCTTGGCCGGTTGCAGCTGATCTGCCAGAAACTGATCCCCATCTCCTTGGTCAATCAACATCGGGAGCTGCTCCGCCCCGCTGGCCAGCAAATGGCAACTGTCATATTGCAGCCACTGCGTTTCGTCATCCCCCAGATAGGCCGCAAAGGCTTTACGGCCCCAAGGCACCTGGCAAGGGTTGACGATCGGCGCAAAGGCCGACGCCGAACGAAAACGCTGCGGGTTACGCATTGCCATCATTAACGCACCATGGCCGCCCATCGAGTGGCCCGCAATGGATTGACGATCGCTGACGCTGAAATGCTGCTTGATCAGTGCTGGCAGCTCATCGCTGATGTAGTCATACATGCGAAAGTGCTGATCCCAGGGTGCCTGAGTGGCATTGAGGTAGAACCCCGCCCCCTGGCCCAGATCGTAACCTTCGTCATTCGGCACCTCATCGCCGCGTGGGCTGGTATCTGCCATCACCAGCACCAGCCCTAGCTCGGCGGCAACGCGCTGGGCACCGGCTTTCAACGTGAAGTTTTCATCATTGCAGGTCAGACCCGACAGCCAATACAGCACCGGCGGCGGATTATCGTCGCGCGGTGGTGGCAGATAGATACTGAACGTCATGTTGCAATTCAGGCTCTGCGCCGCGTGGCGGTAACGTTGTTGCCAACCACCGAACATGCGGTGCTCTTCGAGAAGTTCTAATGACATCGTCATCCTCTGCCTCCTGGCTTATTTATCGAAATGGATCACGGAACGGATCGATTTGCCTTCATGCATCAGATCGAATGCTTCGTTGATCTGCTCCAACCCCATGGTATGAGTGATAAAGTCGTTCAGTGCGAACTCGCCGTCCAGATAACGCTGCACGATCCCCGGCAGTTGGCTGCGGCCTTTCACGCCACCAAAGGCAGAACCGCGCCAGACGCGGCCAGTCACCAGTTGGAACGGACGGGTCGCGATCTCTTCACCGGCACCGGCAACGCCGATAATGACCGACTCACCCCAGCCCTTGTGGCAGCACTCCAGCGCTGAACGCATCACGTTGACGTTGCCGATACATTCAAAGGAGAAGTCGACCCCGCCGTCGGTCAGCTCGACGATCACGTCCTGGATAGGTTTATCGTAATCTTTTGGATTGATCAGGTCGGTCGCGCCCAGCTTGCGAGCCAGTTCGAACTTGCTGGTGTTGAGATCGATACCGATGATGCGGCTGGCACCGGCCATCTGAGCGCCGATAATCGCCGACAGCCCGATGCCGCCCAGGCCGAAGATAGCCACGGTATCGCCAGCCTTGACCTTGGCGGTGTTGATCACTGCACCCATGCCGGTGGTGACGCCACAACCAAGTAGACAAACCTCTTCCAACGGCGCTTCTTTGCTGATTTTTGCCAGTGAGATTTCTGGTACTACGGTGCGTTCAGCAAAGGTAGAGGTGCCCATGTAGTGGAAAATCGGCTTGCCGTCTTTAAAGAAGCGGGTGGTACCGTCCGGCATCAGGCCCTTGCCCTGGGTGGCGCGGATGGCCTGACACAGGTTGGTTTTGCCGGATTTACAGAATTTGCACTCGCCGCATTCTGGGGTGTAGAGCGGGATCACGTGGTCGCCGACGGCAACGCTGGTCACGCCTTCGCCGATCGCTTCGACTATGCCGCCGCCTTCGTGGCCCAGGATCGCCGGGAACACGCCTTCCGGATCTTTGCCTGACAGGGTATAGGCATCGGTATGGCAAACGCCGGTAGCGACGATGCGCACCAGCACTTCACCTTTCTGTGGCGGCATCAGATCGACTTCTTCAATCTTCAGCGGCTGGTTCGGCCCCCAAGCCACGGCAGCACGGGTTTTGATAAATTCCATCATGTTCTCCTAATCGTTACTTTTAGGGGGTCGAACATGTTCGACCCGAATTAATTCATTGATATCTGAATGGGCAGCACTTGCGGCGCCCCTACTCTGTCAGGAGGATGGACTCGGCCTCCACCTCCGAACTTTCAGCCTGTTCTATAATCAGTTGTTTTAACGCGCGGACGTTTGGCCCAAACGCATCACGCCGCCATAACAGCCAGGTGGCAGTTTCGGCAATGTCGGCAGGGAGTGAATGAACTTTGACTCGCTTGTAGCCGGGCAGCAGGTTGAGCACCGAATACGGGATCATCGCCAGCCCGGCACCGCTGGCCACGCAGGCCAGCATGGAGTGATAAGACTGGATCTCCATGATGGTACCTGGCAATGAACCGTCACGCTTGAACCAGGACTCCAAGCGCAGGCGATAAGAGCAGCTGGCGCGGAAGGCAAACAGGGTTTCCCCTTTGACATCCTGAGCGCTGTGAATGGGCGGATGGTCCAGGCAGGTGATCACCACCATGCGTTCGGGGAAAGCGACGCAGCCGTTCAGTTCATCATGTTGCAACGGGCCATCAACCAAGGCGGCAGCCAAGGTTCCCGCGCGTACACGCTCAATGATTTCCCCGGAGGTGCCGGTAGCCAGCGAAAGGGAAACCTGCGGGAATCGCTGATGATAAGCTGCCAGCAAAGTAGGTAGCCGGGTGGCGGCGGTGCTTTCCATCGAGCCAAGCGCAAAGTTGCCGGCCGGTTCCCCGGCATGGGTGATGCTCATGGCTTCTTCACTTAGCGCCAGAATGCGGTGGGCGTAGCAGAGAAAATTATGGCCCATCGGCGAGAGGCGCAGGCGCTGCTTTTCACGGATAAACAGATCGGTGCCCAGTTCCTGCTCGAGCTGACGCAGGCGCGTGGTCAAGTTTGACGGTACGCGGTGCAATTGCTCGGCGGCACGGGCGACGGAGCCGGTTTCGGCCACGCAGCAGAACATGCGCAGTTGGGTGAGATCCATAACCTTCTCTTTTCGTGATGAACTTGATGAGTATTATTCAGTTTTTGTGAGTGTAATACTGCGGCATGCTAGCCGCAACTTTCTTTTAACAGGTTGGATACAGCGATGGCGCTAAAAATAGCCTTGAGTGGTTTTATTGCTTTGATCGTGGCGATGGGGATTGGCCGGTTTGCCTTTACCCCGCAGGTGCCGCTGATGATTGCTGAGCACCAGTTCACTCTGACCGGGGCCGGGCTGGTGGCGGCGTTGAACTACCTGGGCTACCTGTGCGGTGCCTATGACGCGATGCGTGCCAGCCGCCATGTGGAGCGCCGTCTGTGGCTTGGCGTGTGGGGAGCGGTGGCACTGACGCTGCTGTCTGCCTTGGTATCGGGGGAGTGGTTGCACGGTGCAGTGCGCTTTGCGATTGGTTGGGCCAGCGGTTGGTCGATGGTGCTGGTGGCGGCCTGGACTAACGAGCGGTTGGCGCATTATGGCCGCCCAGCGTTGAGTGCTGCAGTCTTTGCCGGGCCTGGGGCCGGGATATTCATCAGCGGCATGCTGGCGGTGGCGATCAACAGCTGGGGCTTGAGCGCTTCGCAGGCCTGGCTGGTATATGGCGCATTGGCGTTGGTGTTAATTGCCGCGATCAGCATTAATTTGCCAAGGGCAGGGGAGCTGCATCGTCCCGATGTGAAGCCTGAGCCACTGGTGCTCACCCCGGCATTAAAGTGCCTGGTGTGGAGCTACAGCCTGGCGGGCTTTGGCTATATCCTGCCTGCGACCTTCCTGTCACAGATGGCGGCGGCTCGTTTCCCTGACAGCCTGTTCGCCCAGTTTGTCTGGCCGATTTTTGGCGGTGCGGCGGTACTGGGGATTATTATCGGTATTGCAACCCGTCATCGGCTCACCACGCAGACCCGCCTGGCGATCACGCTGTGGGTACAGGCACTGGGCGTGCTTTGTGCCGAAGTGGTGCCGGGCGTTACCGGCCTGGCAATAGGGGCCATGCTAACCGGCGGTGGGTTCCTCAGTGTGGTACAGCTATCTATCCAGCACGGTAGGGAATTGGCTCCGAATCACGCACGTTATATGGCCGGGTTGTTGACCACGGGTTATGCCATCGGCCAGTTGGTTGGCCCGATGCTCTCTGCGGTGTCAACGGCACTGACGCATCGCCTGGAACCCGCGCTGTATGTGGCAGTACTGGGGCTGATGATCGCCGGTGTGCTGGTGATCAATACCCCGGCGCGGGCCACGGCAAACAAGCCAACTTTATCTTGAGTAAAATACATACAAAAAATGTGGGATAGCCGCAGCCAGCCTGCTACGGGCTGGATGCGGATTTTTCATACCAGGATGAAACACAATCACTGGATAAACGTCTCACTCTCCTCTAGAGTGGGGGAAAATATTGATCGGGTTCACGTTATCTATCCGTCGTCTTTCAAGCTGCAGTTAGCTCTTTCCCTGGATTTAGTAGGGGCGCTGTATACTGCGTCCTCATCACACGGGGCAAGTAACCAACAGCCAATAATAACGCTGCAATTTGAAAGACTACGGGGATATTGCCGGGGCCACCTGCTGGAGATACATCGCCATGACATCGTTAAGTAATGAAGCTGCACTGGTGCACGCGGCGCTTGAAGCGCGCGGCCTGGAAACCCCGTTATGTGGGGAAGTGTTGGATCGCGAGACGCGCAAGCGCCGTATCAAAGAGCACATGACGGAAATCATGCAGCTGTTGAACCTCGATCTGTCCGACGACAGCCTGGCAGAAACGCCACACCGTATTGCGAAAATGTATGTCGATGAGATCTTCTCCGGTCTGGATTACGCCAACTTCCCGAAGATCACCGTCATCGAAAACAAGATGAAAGTGGACGAAATGGTAACGGTACGTGATATTACCTTGACCAGCACCTGCGAACATCACTTTGTGACCATCGATGGTAAAGCCACCGTGGCGTACATTCCTAAAGACTCGGTGATTGGCCTGTCGAAAATCAACCGCATCGTGCAGTTCTTTGCCCGCCGCCCGCAGGTACAGGAGCGGCTGACTCAGCAGATCCTGGTGGCGTTGCAAACGCTGTTAGGCACCAACAACGTGGCGGTATCGATCGATGCAGTGCATTACTGCGTTAAAGCTCGTGGTATTCGTGACGCTACCAGTGCTACCACCACCACGTCGCTGGGCGGGCTGTTCAAATCCAGCCAGAATACGCGCCAGGAGTTCCTGCGTGCGGTGCGTCACCATCACGGTTGATGGCTGAGCTGTGACGATGAAGGCGCCTGTGGGCGCCTTTTTACTGATTGAAATACAGCGGAATAACATGAACGCTAACGAAACTCCCCGGCTACCACGCATTGCTACGCTGGACTGCGTACGCGGTATCGCCATCCTTGGCATTCTGCTGCTGAATATCAGCGCATTTGGCCTGCCGAAAGCCGCCTATCTCAACCCTGCCTATCTGGGGATGCCCTCCACACGCGATATCTGGACCTGGGCACTGTTGGATCTGTTCGCTCAGGTCAAGTTCCTTGCCATGTTCGCGCTGCTGTTTGGGGCCGGGCTGCAACTGCTGCTACGGCGGGGCAAAGTCTGGATCCGCGCCCGGTTATCCTGGTTGGTCCTGATTGGCCTCGGGCACGCCATTTTCTTATGGGATGGGGACATCCTGCTGGCCTACGGGCTGATCGGCCTGGTGTGCTGGCGGATGATCCGTGACGCACAGAATACCTTCACCCTGTTGAAAACCGGTGCGGTGCTGTATCTGATCGGCGTGGCGGTGTTGCTGCTGCTAGGGTTTATCTCTCACGGTGAGCCGGGCAGTTTCTGGCAGCCGAGCGTGGCCGAATTGCAGTATGAGAAGTTCTGGAAGCTGCAAGGCGGGCCGGAAGCCTGGCACAGCCGTCTGGATCTGCTCTCTTCCAGCCTGATAGCCATCGGTGCGCAGTATGGCTGGCAATTGGCCGGGCTGATGCTGTTTGGTGCAGGCATGATGCGCAGCGGTTGGCTGCGTAACAGCTATTCACCGGCTTACTACCGCCGTCAGGCCGCCTGGCTGATACCGCTTTCATTGCTGATCCAGTTGCCCGGTGTGCTGTTGCAGTGGCATCTGAATTGGGATTATCGCTGGAGTGGTTTTCTGTTGCAGGTGCCGCGTGAGTTGGGCTCGCCGCTGCAGGCCATTGGCTACCTGGCTTTGGTCTACGGTTTTTGGCCAACGCTTTCCCGCCTGCGTATCAGCCACTGGTTAACCCAGGTCGGGCGGATGGCGCTAAGTAATTACCTGCTACAAACCCTGATTTGCAGCACGCTGTTCTTTCGTTTCGGCCTCTATCAACAGCTCGACCGTTTGCAGCTATTGGCGGTCGTTCCCTTGGTGTGGCTGGCCAACCTGCTGTTTTCCACGCTGTGGCTGCGTTACTTCGCACAGGGCCCGATGGAATGGCTATGGCGCAAGCTGACTTCCCTTGCTGCGGGCGAAAGTCTCCGTCAGCCGACAAAATGAGATCTGGCGCAGGTAGGTTAAAAAATTGTATGTAAACGTTTTCTTTCCTGTGACGGAATTCACGCTGAGGAGGATGACAATCGGGGTAGGATAACGCCACTGTCTACTCTGTCGACCTCGGGACGTTTCATGAATTCTGTGCATTCAACCACCATTCGCGATGTGGCGAAGCGTGCGGGTGTGTCCGTCGCTACCGTCTCGCGAGTGTTGAACAACAGTGCCCTGACCAGCAAAGAGACCCGCGAACAGGTGCTGAAGGCGGTGGCGGAACTGGGTTATCGGCCAAACGCCAACGCGCAGGCGTTGGCTACCCAGAGCAGTGAAACGCTGGGCGTGGTGGTGATGGATGTCTCCGATCCGTTCTTCGGCGCGTTAGTGAAAGCGGTAGACACGGTGGCGCAGCAAAACCACAAATATCTGCTGATCGGCAACAGTTACCATCAGGCGGACAAAGAGCGCCATGCCATCGAGGTGCTGATCCGTCAACGCTGCAATGCCTTGATTGTTCATGCAAAAGCGTTAGGCGACGCGGAACTGATCGCCTTTATGGATCAGATCCCCGGCATGGTGTTAATTAACAGAATTGTAACGGGCTATGAGCACCGCTGCGTTGGCCTGAACAATGTGTTTGGCGCAGAAGTTGCCATGCGCTTGCTGCTCTCGCAGGGGCATCAGCGGATCGGTTATCTGGGCTCCGATCACCCCATCGAAGACGGCCCGCTGCGCCAGCAAGGCTATAGCCAGGCGATGGCCGCGGCCGGTTTTTCCCCACCGGATAGCTGGCGGGCCTACGGCTCACCGGATTTGCAAGGCGGTGAAGCGGCAATGGTTGAACTGCTGGGCCGCAACCTGCACCTGAGCGCCGTATTCGCCTATAACGACGCCATGGCAGCCGGTGCGATGGCGGTGCTGAAAGAAAACGGTATCACAGTGCCGCAGCATTTCTCGCTGGTGGGGTTTGATGATATCCCCATTGCCCGCTATACCAGCCCCAAGTTGACCACCATCCGTTATCCGATCGTTTCAATGGCCACCCTGGCTACGGAGCTGGCGCTGAAGGGCGCTGCCGGGCTGCTTGAACCTCAGGCTTCACACCTGTTCATGCCGACGCTGGTACGCCGCCACTCTGTCGCGCCGTGGCAAAGTGAGGCTTCGGTCACTCTCTGAACATTTAATATTGTGTAACCGTTTTCAATCTGTGAGAAAATTCACAGATTATTAACATAGTGCCGTCTATGCTCTAGTCGTTTTCCAGCGCAAAGGCTCTTGCCAGCCAAACTTTTAATCTGGCGCTGACACAGCATCACAGGAATAACAAGCAACATGGATGACAGGAATTCTTTTGAAACTGCCACGCCCAACTGTGTGCATTGTGGCTAAAGGCTTAATACCGAGTACGACCCTCTACAAACCGGAGACAGACAATGAATAAGAAGGTTTTCACCCTGGCCGCGCTGGCCGCAAGCATGATGTTTGGCGCAGCTGCGCATGCTGATACCCGCATTGGCGTCACGATTTACAAATATGACGACAACTTTATGTCGGTGGTGCGTAAGGCGATCGAGAAAGATGCCAAGGCTTCTCCGGATGTCACGCTGCTGATGAATGACTCACAGAATGACCAGTCCAAGCAGAATGACCAGATCGACGTACTGATTGCCAAAGGCGTAAAAGCGCTGGCGATCAACCTGGTGGACCCTGCCGCTGCTCCGGTGGTGATTGACAAGGCGCGTGCCAACGATATCCCGGTGGTGTTCTACAACAAAGAACCTTCTCGCAAGGCGTTGGATAGCTACGACAAAGCCTATTACGTCGGTACCGACTCTAAAGAGTCTGGCGTGATCCAGGGCGAACTGATTGCCAAACACTGGAAAGCCAACCCTGCCTGGGATCTGAACAAAGACGGCCAGATCCAATATGTGCTGTTGAAAGGTGAGCCGGGCCACCCGGATGCTGAAGCGCGTACCACTTACGTGATCAAAACGCTGAATGAAAAAGGCGATAAGACTCAGCAACTGCAGATGGACACCGCGATGTGGGATACCGCTCAGGCTAAAGACAAGATGGATGCCTGGCTGTCTGGCCCTAACGCCAACAAGATCGAAGTGGTCATCGCTAACAACGACGCGATGGCCATGGGTGCGGTTGAAGCCCTGAAAGCTCACAACAAGAGCAGCATTCCGGTCTTCGGTGTCGATGCCCTGCCAGAAGCACTGGCAATGGTGAAATCCGGGGCGATGGCCGGTACCGTGCTGAACGATGCCGACAATCAGGCGAAGGCGACCTTCGATCTGGCGAAGAACCTGGCCGCGGGCAAACCTGCTGCTGACGGCACCCAATGGAAGATCGTCGATAAAATCGTGCGTATTCCTTACGTGGGTGTAGATAAAGATAACCTGTCTCAGTTTGTGAAATAAACCGAGATAGAGAGAAATGCCCCCGCCGGTGTTTAGGCGGGGGAACTTATTAGAAGAACCCGTTAATTCTCCACTGCTGCAAGCCAGCTTGGGAGAGTGCTGGTTCCAGAATTAGCCAGGACTATTTATGGCCGAAAACTCTCGTGAGTGGCTACTGGAAATGACGGATATCAGTAAGTCGTTTCCCGGCGTAAAGGCATTAGACAAAGTGAATTTACGCGTACGTCCAAACTCCATTCATGCACTAATGGGGGAGAACGGCGCCGGAAAATCCACCTTATTAAAATGCCTGTTTGGCATTTATAAAAAAGACTCCGGCAGTATTCTGTTTCAGGGGCAGGAAGTCGATTTCAAAAGTTCCAAAGAGGCGTTGGAACAGGGCGTTTCGATGGTGCACCAGGAACTGAACCTGGTGTTGCAACGTACCGTGATGGACAACATGTGGCTGGGGCGCTACCCGACCAAAGGGCTGTTTGTCGATCAGGACAAGATGTACAAAGACACCAAGGAAATTTTCGACGAACTGGATATTGATATCGATCCCCGCGCCAAAGTCGGCACGCTTTCGGTATCCCAGATGCAGATGATCGAAATTGCCAAGGCGTTCTCCTACAACGCTAAAATTGTGATTATGGATGAGCCAACCTCTTCTCTGACCGAGAAGGAGGTGAATCATCTGTTCACCATTATCCGTAAGCTGAAAGAGCGTGGCTGCGGCATCGTGTATATCTCGCACAAGATGGAAGAGATCTTCCAGCTATGTGATGAAATCACCATTCTGCGCGACGGCCAATGGATCGCCACCCAGCCGCTGGAAGGGCTGGATATGGACAAGATTATCTCGATGATGGTTGGGCGTTCGCTGAGCCAGCGTTTCCCCGACCGTCAGAATACGCCGGGAGAGGTGATTTTAGAGGTGAAAGGCCTGACCTCTTTGCGCCAGCCTTCGATCCGCGATATCTCCTTTGATCTGCATCAGGGGGAGATCCTGGGCATTGCCGGGCTGGTGGGCGCCAAGCGCACCGACATTGTGGAAACCCTGTTTGGCATCCGCGAGAAGGTGGCCGGCACCATCAAGCTGCACGGTAAAAATATCAACAATAACAGTGCTAACGAAGCCATCAACCACGGTTTTGCCCTGGTGACGGAAGAGCGTCGTTCCACCGGTATTTATGCTTACCTGAATATTGGCTTTAACTCGTTGATTGCCAATATTCGGCAATACAAAAACAAGATGGGCCTGCTGGATAATAACCGGATGAAAAGCGACACCCAATGGGTGATCGATGCCATGCGGGTGAAAACGCCGGGCCACCATACCAATATCGGTTCGCTTTCCGGCGGTAATCAGCAAAAGGTGATCATTGGCCGCTGGCTGCTGACACAGCCGGAAATCCTGATGATGGATGAGCCAACGCGCGGTATCGACGTGGGGGCCAAGTTTGAAATTTACCAGTTAATGACCGAATTGGCGAAGAAGGGCAAGGGGATCATTATAATCTCTTCCGAAATGCCGGAGCTTTTGGGAATTACCGACAGAATATTGGTGATGAGTAATGGTCAGGTTGCGGGCATTGTGAATACCAAACAGACCTCGCAAAATGAAATATTGCGGCTAGCCTCCTTGCATCTTTAAGGATCGTAATTATGAGCGCACTAAATAAAAAAACCTTGTTCACCTATTTTAAAGAGGGTGGCATTTATCTGGTCCTGTTGGTGTTACTGGCGATTATTATTATCCAGGACCCAACCTTTTTAAGCCTGATGAACCTGAGTAATATCCTGACCCAATCCTCGGTGCGTATTATCATTGCGCTGGGCGTGGCCGGGCTGATCGTCACGCAGGGGACAGACCTTTCCGCCGGGCGTCAGGTAGGGTTGGCAGCGGTAATTGCCGCGACCTTGCTGCAATCGATGGATAACGTCAACAAAGTGTTCCCGCAGATGGAAACCTGGTCGATCCCGCTGGTGATCTTGCTGGTTTGCGCCGTGGGCGCGGTGATTGGCCTGGTCAACGGCTTGATTATCGCCTATCTCAACGTGACGCCGTTTATCACCACGTTGGGCACCATGATCATCGTTTATGGGATCAACTCCCTGTATTACGATTACGTGGGGGCTTCACCGGTGGCCGGTTTCGATCCGAAATTCTCCACCTTTGCCCAAGGGTTCTTGCGATTCGGTGACTTCAAGCTGTCATATATCACCTTCTACGCCATTATTGCGATCGCCTTTGTCTGGGTGCTGTGGAATAAAACCCGCTTCGGCAAGAATATCTTCGCCATCGGCGGCAACCCGGAAGCGGCGAAAGTCTCTGGCGTCAACGTCCCGCTGAACCTGATCATGATTTATGCGCTGTCCGGGGTGTTCTATGCCTTTGGCGGTTTACTGGAGGCGGGCCGTATCGGTAGTGCCACCAACAACCTCGGCTTTATGTATGAACTGGATGCTATCGCGGCCTGTGTGGTCGGCGGGGTGTCGTTCGCCGGTGGGGTAGGTACGGTGCTGGGCGTGGTGACCGGGGTGATCATCTTTACCGTCATCAACTATGGCCTGACCTATATCGGCGTGAACCCTTACTGGCAGTACATTATCAAGGGTAGCATTATCATCTTCGCGGTAGCGTTGGACTCCCTGAAGTACGCCAAGAAAAAATAAGTCTGTTTGCGCTTTACGATAACGGCCAGCATCTGCTGGCCGTTTTGCTTTTGCTATGTAACACGACAGATATACCATCTTAGTGTTATTCCAGTCGTCGCTGTTCCCCCTCACCCCAACCCTCTCCCCAAAAAGGAGAGGGGGCAGAACGGAGCTGCGTTCAGGGACAGGAGTTTATTTGTGGCCATGACGCATTCGGTGTTGTGGTCAGACGCAGGAGTTAATTTGTGGCACATACGGTCCCCTAGCCCTTTGGGAGAGGGTTAGGGTGAGGGGCGCTCGCTGAAGCGTGAGGTCAAACTCAGCTTTTCTTCTGCTGCTGGGCTTTAAGCTTTTCTGCCGCGAGCTTGTGCTCCAGCTCTACCAACTGCTCCGGCGACACAGCCGGGTAACCCGGTGCATCTTCCGGCACCTTGTGCATCGCAGATATCGGGATTAATGGGCCAAGGAAGCGGGGCTCACGCTTGAGGATATACAGATCGGTCAAGGCTCCCAGGCGGGCAAAGATCTCGCGTACGCGCACCGTCATCATGTTTTTTGGCGAAGGTACCGCATAGCATTGCGCCTGGATGCCCATATGCAGGGCGATAAACAGGGCGCGCTCGCAGTGGAAACGCTGGGTGATGATGATGAAGTCGTTGGTATCAAATACCTTGCGCGTACGGACGATGGAGTCGAGGGTACGGAAACCGGCGTAGTCGAGCACGATATCGCTAGGCGCAACGCCAGCGGCCAGCAGATCGCGGCGCATGGTCATCGGCTCGTTGTAGCTTTGCTGGGCATTATCGCCGCTCAGCAGCAGGTACTTCACCTTGCCGCTGTTATAGGCGTTGATCGCCCCTTGAATACGGTAGCGGTAATATTGGTTCAGCACTCCGGTACGGTAATATTTGGAGGTGCCAAGCACCACCCCCACCTGACGGTGTGGTAGCGTTTGCATTTCTTCGTAAATGTAAGGCGCGGTTTTCCAGCTTATCCAGCGATCGAGCGCGATAGCCGACAGCATCAGCACCGAAATGATGATGAACAGGCTAATTATCAGGCGTTTCCACATGTTGATGCCTTGCGCGAACGAGGGCTAAAGTAAGACTCAAGGCTACTTTACCTGCCCGGCAGACGCAAGCAATGAGCCGTTTACCGCAGGTATTACGCTGCATTTTTCAGCATAATCTTGTCTAGGCGTGAGAACCGGGCCTGATTAACAGGCCCGGTGAGGAACTTAGAACGAGGTACGCTTGTAGATACGATACTGCGGACGCCAGAAGTTATGCTCGATGGCTTTAGACAACGCCTCTTCCGACGTCACCACTGCTACACCCTGCAACTGAGCAGCTTTGCCCACTTCCATCGCGATGCATTTGGATACGCCTTGAATATCATCGATATTCGGCAGTAGTGCGCCGTGGCCGTCGGTAGCCAGCGGAGAACAGTCGGCCAGGGCTCGGCTGGCGGCCATCAGCATGGCATCGGTGACCCGTTTTGCCCCTGCAGCCAATACGCCAAGGCCAATCCCTGGGAAGATATAGGAGTTGTTGCACTGGGCAATCGGGAACAGCTGGTCTTTATAGGTTACCGGTGAGAACGGGCTACCAGTGGCGACCAGTGCAGCACCGTCGGTCCAGTTGATGATATCTTCTGGCCGGGCTTCCACGCGGGAGGTTGGGTTGGACAGCGGCATCACGATCGGACGCGGGCAATGCTTGTGCATCTCACGGATCAGCTCTTCGGTAAACAGCCCCGGCTGGCCAGAGACGCCGATCAGCACGGTCGGCTTGGCGTTGCGCACCACTTCCAGCAGGGAGATCGCATCGCTCTCCACCTGCCATTGCTGCAGACTGGCACTTTTCTGCACCAGCTTGCTCTGGAAATCCAGCAGGTTCGGCAGCTTATCCGTCAGCAGGCCAAAGCGGTCAACCATGAACACGCGGGCGCGGGCTTCTTCTTCGCTCAATCCTTCGGATTTCATCTGGGCAATGATCTGCTCGGCAATACCACAACCTGCGGAACCGGCACCCAGGAAGGCAACGGTTTGATCGCGTAGTTGGCTACCAGCAGCACGGCTGGCGGCAATCAGGCTGCCCAGCGTCACGGCGGCGGTGCCTTGGATATCGTCGTTAAAGCAGCACAGCTCATCACGATAGCGATTAAGCAGCGGTGTGGCGTTGTTCTGGGCGAAATCTTCAAACTGCAACAGCACGTTCGGCCAACGGCGTTTCACCGCCTGGATGAATTCTTCCACAAAGGCGTGATATTCATCGCCAGAAATACGCGGATGACGCCACCCCATATAGAGCGGATCGTTCAGGCGCTGTGGGTTGTTGGTGCCCACGTCCAGCACCACCGGCAAGGTATAGGCCGGGCTGATGCCGCCACAGGCGGTGTACAGGGAGAGCTTACCGATTGGAATACCCATGCCCCCGATGCCCTGGTCGCCCAGGCCAAGGATGCGTTCCCCGTCGGTGACCACAATCACCTTTACGTTCTGCTTGGTGGCGTTTTGCAGCATATCGTCGATACGATCGCGATTGGGGTAGGAGATAAACAGCCCACGCGCGCGGCGATAGATATCGGAGAAATGCTCACAGGCCTCACCCACGGTTGGCGTATAGATGATGGGCATCATCTCGCTCAGGTGCGAATCCAGCAGGCGATAGAACAGCGTTTCGTTGGTGTCCTGAATATTGCGCAGGTAGATGTGCTTGTCGTTATCGTTCTTGAAATCCTGATACTGACGGTAAGCGCGTTCCACCTGTTCTTCGATGGTTTCTATCGCTTCCGGCAGCAGGCCGTGCAGGTTGAAGTTACTGCGCTCTTCTTCGGAAAAGGCGCTGCCTTTGTTCAGTAACGGGAACTCCAACAGAATGGGGCCAGCGTAGGGGATGTAGAGAGGGCGTTTGCTTTCGTATTCCAGTTCCATCAGTTTTACTCTTTGCCTAGGGTAAGCTTTATTACTGCCGATCCTAAGATATCGGCAAAATATGTACAGCATTTGTTAGTAAATAATGAGGAATTGTCGCTTGTTGCTGTTTTTTTAGACGGATTGCGGCGGAGCACGCTGGCTCCGCCTGAGGGATCAGAAGGTGACGCGTTGGACGTCTTCGCAGCCCAAGGCCGCCAGGGTGGCGCGGGTGGCATCCCACTGGGTCAGGATTGCGCCTTCCGCTTCTGCCAATACGGCACGACGGATTTTCTGGCAATCGCCACCGGAGACATTCATCAGGATCAGGGCGGCCTGCAATGGCGGCAAGCTAGGGTTGAACGCGGCGTTTTCTGCATAGCGACCTGCGTAAACCTTGCCGTCTTCGGCTTCCAGCGCTACGCCGCTATGGGCGGTGCTGTAAGGAGCATGGCTGCGATTGGCGGCATCCAGGGCAGCTTTCGCCAGTTCATCATCCAGCGTCAGTTGGAAACCGTGATCGACCGGATCCATCAGCAACTCGCTGATTTGCAGATCTTTCGGGCCGAAGGAGTAAGGCAGGTAATCACCCAGCGTGGCGGTTGCCCGTGCAGGCAGGTGGATCTCCAACTCGGTGCCGCTGTTAAGTTCATTCATAAACTGGCGGCAGTGGCCACAGGGTGAGTAGTTGACGGTGACCGCAACCAGTTTGGCTTCGCCGCGCAACCAGGCATGCGTGACAGCGCACTGCTCCGCATGCACGGTTTGTTGCATAGGTGCACCACGGAATTCCATGTTGCCACCAAAATACCAGTTGCCGCTGACGCCACGCGCCACCGCCCCGACGTGGAAATGCGAAATCGGCGTTAACGAGCAGGCCGCCGCTAATGGCAGCAGAGCAAAGGCCAGAGCATCGTCATCCAACCCGCACTGTTGCTTGATCGCTGCGATCTGCTCGGCCTTGAACATGGCTGCGAAATCAGGCGCATCTAAATAAGGCAGCAGGGCGGTTTGCAAGGCAGCAGGCAATTCGCTGTAGGCGGAGTGAAAGCGAGAATGCATAAGGAAGTCTCTCTACAAGTTAACGGGTTAACATTTTAGGCAACCGGCCCACAACAAAATGTGACTTGTATCTATTTTTTAATGAAACAACTGCAATGAAACTTATAAATGCGAGACGTATCGCAGGTTTTTAGCCGTTAACCAAACAGCCGCAGCAGTATCGGGAACACGAACGGCGCGGCCAGGGAAGTGATAATCCCGCAGATAACCAGAGCCAGCGAACTGAATGCGCCCTGTTGGTAATCCATTTCTACGCAGCGTGCTGTCCCCAACGCATGCGAGGCGGTACCCATTGCCAAACCGCGCGATGAATTGGTGTTGATCCGCAACAGGCTAAGCAGCGAATGGCCAAGAACCGCCCCCAGAATACCGACAAAAATTACGCACACCGCGCTGATGGCCGGGATGCCGCCAATCGACTCGGCTACCGCCATGGCTATCGGAGTCGTCACCGATTTGGGCAAGATCGAGGCGGCAATCTCGGGTTTGGCCCCCATCAGCAGGGCAATGGCACCGCCGCTGATCATTGCGGTCATGCTGCCAATAAAACAGACGGTGATGATGGATTTCCAACGCGCGCGGATCTGATGGATCTGCTCGTATAGCGGAAAGGCAAGGGCGACCACCGCCGGTTGCAGCAGATCGTTGAGGATTTTGCTGCCTTGAAAATAGCGTTCATAAGGAATGCCGGTCAGCAACAGCAGCGGGATAATCACCGCCATCGAGACCAATAATGGGTTCAGCAACGGCATGTGGAGCTTTTGCGCCAGCTTGCGTGCCGCGTAAAACACCACCAGGGTCAGTGGTAAGGACCACCAGATATTTTGCATCATTGCTCATCCCCCGCATCTTTTGCTTTACCGAGGATGGGACGCTCGCGGTGGAAGTAATGTGAAGTATAGCCAACCACCACAAACACCAGCAGCGTACTGATCAGGCAAGACACGATTAGCGGAGCTAAATCGTCAACTATCTGGTCGTAATACTTCATGATACCGACGCCGATTGGCACGAACAGCAGCACCATATAGCGGATAAACAGATGGCAGCCAGGCTTGACCCATTTGGCCGGTAGAATTTGTGAGGAGAGCAGGGCAAACAGGATCAACATCCCGATAATGCTGCCGGGGATGGCGATCGGCAGCAGCGCCGCAATGGCGTTACCGGCGAACAGGCTGAGGTAGATCAGCACGATCGCCCTGACATATTTCCAACACAGGTTAAATAGGTTGCCCATAGTGCATTCTCGTTGATGTTGACGCATTCATCATACAATTAAGCTGTGAGCTACGCCACAAAACGCATCATGAATTCTCGCTATGCCTATCATGCCATTTTGGCAAGATTACGGCCCGCCTTAAGTGTAGCGGGCCAGGCTATTCCGTGTTGTTTAGGCTGGCAAGCGGCTTTTGCTGTTCCGCCAAACGATGGCCGAGGAAAAAGAACAGCAGGCTGAACAACGCGGCGGCGATCAACACCAGGAACATGACCGGCGGTGGCGCATAGCTCAGCAGGAAACCGCACATCACCGGGTTGATGGCACCTCCCAGATTACTCAGGCTCTGCACGCCGTAATAGCTGCCTTTCAGGTGAGGCGGGGCGATAAAGTCGATAAACATATATTCGACCGGAATGACGATAATTTCCCCCAGGGTGAAAATCGCCATGGCCAGCACCCATAACCATATCGAAAGGCCTGCCAGCATAAAGCCGATCAGCCCCAGGACGAAGAACAGCGTGCCCAGCATCAGCCAGCGCAGCATGTTGTCCTGGCGCATACCGCGGCTCAGCAGATACTGCAGGGCGATGACGATGCAGGCGTTGACGATCATCACCACGCCAATCACTTTGTAAGCAAATTCGGCATCGCTAACGATGATCAGATACTGCGACAGATAGCCGGTAAATTGGCCAAACACCACCGCGCCTAACGTGCTGCCAAGGGTGAAATAAATCAGCCGCCGATCGCCGCGTAGCACCTTCAACGTCTGGCGGAAGTTGAGAACCGACGGTGGAGTGTTGCCAGTGTCTTCTATCGGTGGCGATGGATAGCTGCGCAGGCGGAAGCTCAGGGTTATCACAGTCAGTAACGCCAACCCGCCGGACAGGTAGAACGGCAGCAGTGGGCTGTAACCGGCTACCATCACGCCCAACGATGAGCCGACGGCCCAGCCAACGTTCACCAGCGTATAGTTGATCGAGAACGCCTTGATACGCTGATTTACCGGCAACCAACTGGCAAAGCAGGCCTTGATGGCGATGCTGAGCACCGCATAGGCGGTATGCAAGATGGCCAGCACCAGGATAACGCCAGCGGGGCGCGAGACCCATGGGATAGCAAAAAAGCTCAGCGAAAATAGCAGGATGGCGAGCAGGATCAGCGGATTTTTATTAAAGCGATCGACCAGATAGCCGCCATTAAAGCTGCTGATGATACCGATAGTCAGGCTGACGCCCAAGATAATGCCCACGTTTTTCGGCAGCAGATGGAAGTGCTCGGTCAGGTAAATGGTGATAAAGGGCAGCGTGACGCCACGGCCTATGGTCAGCACCAGCGAACTTGCCAGCAATATTTTAATCAGTGGGGGGAATCCCTTCATAACCAAACCTGTTGATGCATACAGTTATTACGTCAATGCAACTACAGTAGCTTATTTTGTGGTGTAGAGAAGAGGGCAACGGAAAAATTGTTTAAAAAAAAGAGGCTACGTCTGTAGCCCCTCGGTAAAACAGCATTATTTACCGGATTTGGCCTGCAGGGTGGCAAACCAGGGTTGGATGAAGTCTTCGCTGCTGCCCCAGCCTGGAATAATTTTGCCCAGCGAGGCTACGTTGATTGGACCGGTCTGGCTGACCAGCAAGGCCTGCGGGATGGCGGCGGCTTTAAACTGATAGGTGGCAGGCGTTGGCTCACCCGCCAGCTTGTTGGCAATCAGGCGTAGGTTGACCGCCCCGATCAGCTTGGTATCAACCGCAACGCTGACCTTCCACGGGCTACCGGCTTCGTGCATCAGTTGCAGATCCTGGTTGGAGATATCGATGCTGTAGAGCTTGATCTCGGTGCGGCCATTTTCTTGCAGCGCTTTATAGGCTCCCTGGCTGAAGGCATCCCAAGTGCCCCAGATGGCGTCGATTTTGCCTTTCGGGTATTTGGCCAGCACCGCACCGACTTTATTGGCGGTATCGCCCTGGACGTCGGAGGAAACCGCCCCGATCGATTCCAACTCATGAATGCCCGGATTTTGCTTGAGCAACTGCTGGTAAGCGGCCTGGCGGCGCTCCATCGGCGGGAAGCCTGCAACCCACAGCTTGATAATGTTGGCCTTACCGTCGAAGTCTTTGATCAACTGGCCGAAGGATTCATTGGCCAGCGAGGCATCATCCTGTTGGGAAACGGTGACGCCGGGGATCTCGCCGCTAACGTCGGTATCAAAGGCCGACACCGCGATACCTGCCGCAGCGATGCGCTTGACCAGATCGGTGGAATAGGGCGCGCGGCCTTGAGAAAGAATGATGCCGTCATACTTCTGGCTGATGGCCTGGTTGACGAAGTCCTGAAAACGCGCGTCATCGCCGTTGCTCAGGAAGGTATCGACCTTGAAACCGAGCTTGCGCCCCTCCTGGATTGCTCCGGCCAAAAACTGGGTGGTGTTGTCATCGGAACCCAGGTTACGGATCACCGCCACGCGGATCTGCCCTTGATGCTGGGCAATAGCGTCAGGAACGGGGGCAAGCGTGGCTTCAGCGGCCAGCAGGGGCAGGCTGGTCAGCAGGCTGAGGGCGAGCAGTGAGGTCTTTATCGTTTTCATTATTGGCTCCGAAGCAGGTGAAGAGTTCCCGGTAAAATTGGATGTTTAGATATCTTTCTGTCTAGACGTCTATAGCATGCAATGCAGCATCATAACCAGATGCCTGGCAATTGGGAATCCACCGGCTTATGAATTTTTCTCAGGTGTTATAACGATTGGTTTGGATGGGGTGCGCAGTTTTGGCAGGAGCCGGGAGATCGACGGTGCTGGTGGCGGTAATCTTGGCTGATGAAGAGTGCAATCACGCTGATTAAGGCACGCCGTTTAAGATCTGATATGACCGAGGCAGAACTAGCCTTGTGGCTGCAACTGCGCGATCGCCGCTTGGCGGGGTTTAAGTTTCGGCGACAATTTCCGGTTGGGCCTTTCTTTGCCGATTTTGCGTGTTGGCAGGCGAAGCTGATTGTTGAGCTGGATGGCGGCCAGCATTCGGTGCAGGTGGCTTATGATCAGCAGCGTACCCATTTTTTAGAGCAGCAGGGTTTTACCGTGATTCGTTTTTGGAACGATGAGGTTTTACTTAATTGGGAGGGTGTGAGACAGGTGATTTTATGGCATCTGCAGGGTCGTATGTCCCCTCATTCTGGCTTCTGAGATACCCCTCACCCCAACCCTCTCCCGTAGGGCGAGGGAGCTGCCCGGAGCATATAGTTAGCCCGTGCTGCTTCGGAAAGAAATGAATAAGAAGAAAGGCTGGGTATGACTCGGAGAAATCAACGAACTCGATCAGTCCCCTTGAGGGCGAGGGAGCTGTCCGGAGCGTATAGTTAGTCCGTGCGGCTTCGGAAAGTAAGGAGTAAATAGAAGGTAGGTATTACTAGGTCGGAAAGTAAGGAGTAAGAAGAAAGGCTGGGTATAACTCAGAGAGATCAACGAACTCGATCAGTCCCCTCTCCCTGTGGGAGAGGGGACTTTGCTATATATTACAAAAGCTTACTTAACCTGCATGCCAGGCTGTGCGCCGCTGTCCGGGCTGAGCAGGAAGATCTCCTTGCCGCCAGGGCCAGCCGCCATCACCATCCCTTCGGAAACGCCAAAGCGCATTTTACGCGGTGCCAGGTTGGCCACCATAATCGTCAAACGCCCTTCCAGCAGTGAAGGATCAGGGTAGGCAGAGCGAATACCGGAGAAGATCTGGCGTGATTCACCGCCCAGATCCAACTGCAGCTTCAGCAGCTTGTCGGAGCCTTCAACAAACTCGGCGCTCTTGATCAGCGCGATGCGCATATCGACCTTGGCAAAATCGTCAAAGCTGATGGTGTCCTGGATCGGATCGTCCGCCAGCGGGCCGCTGACAACCTTCTGGCTGGCTGCCAGATCTTCTTTTGATGCATTTACCATTTCATTCACTTTGTCGAGATCGATACGGTTGAACAACGCCTTGAAGGTGCTCACCTGATGGCCCAGCAGCGGCTGCTCAATGCCATCCCAGCTCAGTTCGCAGTTGAGGAACGCTTCGGCACGTTCGGTCAATGCAGGCAGTACCGGCTTCAGGTAGGTCATCAGTACGCGGAACAGGTTGATGCCCATCGAACAGATAGCTTGCAGATCGGCGTCGCGGCCTTCTTCTTTCGCTACGACCCAAGGAGCCTGCTCATCGACATAGCGGTTGGCCAGATCGGCCAGCGCCATGATCTCGCGGATCGCCCGGCTGGTTTCACGGCTGGCATAGGCCTGCGCAATGCTGGTGGCAGCATCAACAAAGGTCTGGTACAGCGCAGGGTCGGCCAGGTGATCGGCTAACTGCCCGGCAAAACGCTTGTTGATAAAGCCAGCGTTACGGGAGGCCAGGTTGACCACTTTGTTCACGATATCCGCATTCACTCGCTGCACGAAGTCTTCCAGATTCAGGTCGATATCGTCGATGCGTGAAGAGAGCTTGGCGGCGTAGTAATAACGCAGGCAATCGGCATCCAGGTGCTTGAGGTAGGTGCCAGCTTTAATGAAGGTGCCGCGCGATTTGGACATCTTGGCGCCGTTCACCGTCACATAGCCGTGCACAAACAGGCTGGTTGGCTTGCGGAAATCGCTGCCTTCCAACATCGCTGGCCAGAACAGGCTGTGGAAGTAGACGATATCCTTACCGATGAAGTGATACAGCTCGGTAGTGGAGTCTTTACGCCAGAACTCGTCGAAATCCAGATCGCCGCGTTTATCGCACAGGTTCTTGAACGAGCCCATGTAACCGATTGGCGCATCCAGCCAGACGTAGAAATATTTGCCTGGGGCATCCGGGATTTCGAAGCCGAAATACGGTGCATCACGGGAGATATCCCACTGTTGCAGACCGGATTCGAACCATTCCTGCATCTTGTTTGCCACCTGCTCTTGCAGCGCGCCGGAGCGTGTCCAGGCTTGCAGCATGTCGCTGAAAGCAGGCAGGTCGAAGAAATAGTGCTCAGAATCACGCATTTCCGGGGTAGCGCCGGAAACCACGGATTTAGGGTCGATCAGCTCGGTTGGGCTGTAGGTTGCGCCACAAACTTCGCAGTTATCGCCATATTGATCCGGAGATTTACATTTCGGGCAAGTGCCCTTCACAAAACGATCCGGCAGGAACATGCCTTTCTCGGGATCGTAAAGCTGAGAAATGGTGCGTCGCTTGATATGACCGTTCTCTTTCAAGCGGCCATAGATCACACCTGACAGTTCACGGTTTTCTTCGCTATGGGTCGAATGATAATTCTCATAGCTGATGCCAAAACCGGCGAAATCCTGTTGGTGCTCGCGGCTCATTTCCGCGATCATCTCTTCCGGCGGGATACCCATCTGCTGTGCTTTGAGCATGATTGGCGTACCGTGCGCGTCATCCGCACAGATGAAATGAACTTCGTTGCCGCGCATTCGTTGGTAACGAACCCAGATATCTGCCTGGATGTGCTCGAGCATGTGGCCGAGATGGATGGAACCATTTGCGTACGGTAGCGCGCACGTCACCAATAATTTTTTCGCGACTTGAGCCATAATGAAAAGTTGCTTTCTTTAATGAGTGAAAAGGGTCTTTGATGTTACCCGATCGCGCTCTCTGCTGCTAGGGCGGTTTCTTTCGGGTTATACGAGCGAGTTACCCTGCAGTTCTGATATGCTTATCAGGTTGCTATCCATTCAAAATCAAGGAGCCGGGATGAACGCCAAATCCCCTGAGCAGACCAACCCTGAAGTTCTGCGCGCCCTGGTGACCGGAGTATTGGCCGCCTTCGAACACCCGACGTTAAAAAACAACCTGACCGCACTGAAAGCCATCCACCACTGCACGCTACTGGACAATGTCCTGCATATCGAATTGGTCATGCCGTTTGCCTGGCAAAGCGGGTTTGAGGCGCTGAAAGAATCGGTAAGCGCCGAACTGCTGCGCGTGACCGGCGTTCAAGCTATCGAATGGAAGCTGAAACACGATATCACCACCTTGAAACGCGCCAATGACCAGGCCGGTGTGAAGGGCGTGCGTAACATAATTGCCGTCAGTTCAGGCAAAGGCGGGGTGGGGAAATCCAGCACCGCGGTCAACCTGGCGCTGGCACTGATCGCCGAAGGTGCCAAAGTGGGGATCCTGGATGCGGACATTTATGGCCCGTCGATCCCCAACATGCTGGGGACTGAACATGAACGCCCAACCTCGCCGGACGGCCAGCATATGGCTCCGATCATGGCGCACGGTTTAGCGACCAACTCTATCGGCTACCTGGTGACCGACGACAACGCCATGGTGTGGCGCGGGCCGATGGCCAGCAAGGCGCTGCTGCAACTGTTGCAGGATACGCTGTGGCCGGATCTGGATTATCTGGTGCTGGATATGCCGCCAGGGACCGGGGATATCCAACTGACCCTGTCGCAGAATATCCCGGTGACCGGTGCGCTGGTGGTGACGACACCACAGGATATCGCCCTGCTTGATGCCGCCAAAGGCATTGTGATGTTCGAAAAGGTGCATGTGCCAGTATTGGGCATCGTTGAGAACATGAGCATGCATGTGTGCAGCAACTGTGGTCACCACGAGCCAATTTTCGGTACCGGTGGGGCAGAGAAACTGGTGCAGAAATACCATAGCCGCCTGTTGGGGCAGATGCCGTTGCATATCTCGTTGCGGGAAGATCTGGATCGCGGGCAACCGACCGTGGTCAGCCGCCCGGACAGCGAGTTTGCCGAGATGTACCGTCAACTGGCGGGGCGCGTCGCTGCTCAAATGTATTGGCAGGGGGAAGCCATCCCTACCGAGATCTCCTTCCGCGCTCTGTGATTGCCCTGCATTAAATTGTTAGTTTAGTGCTCTCGTCTCCCCCTCACCCCAACCCTCTCCCACAGGGAGAGGGAGCTGATAGCCCCTGCTCTTTTGGAAGTAATAAGGTGATCAGGCAGCTCGACCGTCACTTTAACCAGGATGAACAGGGTCAGTCAGCTGGTACTGATGAAGAATCACTACACTTTCAACCTAACTCGATCGGTTCCCTCTCCCTATGGGAGTGTTGGGGGGAGGGGTCATTAACGACTCTGAGGTGCTGAAACCTGTGGTTTTTTGTGCAAATCAGCCCGGACAAAAGGTTTTTCTACCGGTGCAATAGTCACGGCAATCCTTTCCAGTAACCCCTGGGTCGGTGCCGCAGTGCCGGAATTGATCAGGACAAGGGGCAGCGCCAGCGTAACGGCGATTTTGCGGTAGGACAGCCGCGGTGGCTGCGTGCCACGTTGTAGTATTAAGAAGGTGCTGCTGACGATAAAGCCGAGCGCCAGACCGGTGATCACCTCAGAAGTAGAATGGGCGTGGATCACCAAACGTGAATAACCGACTACGGCGGCCAACAGATAGCCGACGATCACCGCGGTGCGTCTGACTGGCGATGAAAAACGCCCACAGAGCAACCACAGCAAAACCGGCCAGATACTGGCAGACAGGGCCGAGTGGCCACTGAACCCGGTAAAATCCCAGTGGCGGCTGCCGATGCCCCAACCCATAAACGCCAGCTTCGATACGCAAACTACGGCACCCACGCCGCCAAACAACAGCATCCATTGCCAGGTTGGTTTTCTACTGGTAGGGGACAGGAGTAAAATAATAAAGACGATGGCTGCGCAGGGCAGCAGCAGCATGCTGTCACCAAAAAAAGTCAGAAAATGCCAGTTCATGTGCGGTTGTACTCTAAGAAATAGGATCGAAGACGGTCTTGATGATGGCGTGAATTGTACCCTGAGTCGCCGATTTGCAGTAGCGTAAAAAATCTTAAATCCCGCGGCAAAAGATACTCTGCATGTCAATTACGCCGGTTTGTGGGGATAATCTCCCGCCTTACCGTCTAAACGCTGGCGCCGAGAGCACTAACTCCCTATAATTGACCTGTTTTATACCCCCTTTCCCCACATATGAAATCAGGTCTTTAATTTTATGACTGACAAGTCGCATCAGTGCGTCATTATTGGTATAGCTGGCGCATCAGCCTCCGGAAAAAGCCTTATTGCCAGTACGTTATACCGCGAACTTCGCGATCAGGTTGGCGATCAACATATCGGTGTGATCCCGGAAGACAGTTACTACAAAGACCAGACGCACCTGACCATGGAAGAGCGGGTCAAAACCAACTATGACCACCCCAGCGCCATGGATCACAATCTGCTGTTCCAGCATCTGCAAATGCTGAAATCCGGCCAGGCGATTGAGCTGCCGCTGTATAGCTACACCGAACATACGCGTAAGAAAGAGACGATCCATCTCGAGCCCAAGAAAGTCATCATCCTGGAAGGGATCCTGTTATTGACGGATATCCGCCTGCGCCAGGAAATGAACTTCTCGATCTTTGTCGATACCCCGCTGGATATTTGCCTGATGCGCCGTATGAAGCGCGACGTGAATGAGCGTGGCCGCTCCATGGATTCCGTGATGGCGCAGTACCAGAAAACCGTCCGCCCAATGTTCCTGCAGTTTATTGAGCCTTCAAAGCAATACGCCGATATTATCGTACCGCGCGGGGGTAAAAACCGTATCGCGATAGATATCCTGAAGGCAAAAATCAGCCAATTCTTTGAATAACTCATTAACAGGCCAGCCTGTTTTTGCTGGCCTTTAGCGAACTATTTGAGCCCTGACATAGACCTTGAGCCCGTTGTGTGGCAATTTTCGTATAAGTTTATGCGCCTTGATGGAATGGAGAAAATAATGAGACTGTGCGACCGCGATATCGAAGCCTGGCTGGATAACGGAAAACTGGTGATTTCACCGCGTCCTCCCATTGAGCGTATTAACGGGGCCACAGTGGATGTCCGTCTGGGCAATCAGTTCCGCGTGTTCCGTGGCCATACCGCTGCCTTTATCGATCTCAGTGGCCCAAAGGATGAAGTGAGCGCTGCCCTCGACCGCGTAATGAGCGACGAAATTGTGCTGCCGGAAGGCGAAGCCTTCTTCCTTCATCCAGGTGAACTGGCGCTGGCGGTGACGCTGGAGTCGGTCACCATCCCTAACGATCTGGTTGGCTGGCTCGATGGCCGCTCTTCGTTAGCCCGCCTGGGATTGATGGTGCACGTTACCGCACACCGTATCGATCCAGGCTGGCAAGGCTGTATTGTGCTGGAGTTCTATAATTCAGGTAAGCTGCCGTTGGCATTACGCCCTGGCATGTTGATCGGTGCGCTGAGTTTCGAACCGCTTTCCGGGCCTGCGTCACGGCCATACAATAGCCGCCAGGACGCGAAATACAGGGATCAGCAAGGGGCCGTGGCCAGTCGTATTGACAAGGATTAACAGCGAACCGGTATTACGCTGACACGAGGATGGCATGAGAAGACTACTGACGACTTTGGTGATTTTGCTGGTGGTGCTGGTGGCAGGGATGTCTGCCTTGGTGCTGTTGGTTAATCCGAATGATTTCCGCGGCTATATGATCAAGAAGGTTGAGCAGAGCAGTGGCTATCATCTGACGCTGGAAGGCGACCTTCGTTGGCACGTCTGGCCGCAGTTGAGCATTCTTGCCGGGCGAATGACGCTGACGGCGCCAGGGGCTGCGGCTCCGGCGGTCAGCGCAGATAATATGCGTCTGGATGTCAAACTGCTGCCGCTCCTTTCCCACCAGCTTTACGTTAAGCAGGTGATGCTGAAAAATGCCGTTATCCGCCTGACCCCCGACAGCGCAGAGCAAAGCCAGCCCAATGCCCCTATCGCCCCCGGTGGTAACCAGGCGGATGATAGCTCGGGCTCCCTGTGGAAATTTGATATCGACAACCTGCGGGTGGTGGACAGCTTGCTGATCTGGCAGCGAGCCAACAACGAGCAGATTAACGTTCGTGATATCAATCTGACCCTGCAGCAGAATGACAAGCATCAGGCGCAGATAGAGCTTTCCAGCAGGGTGAATCGCGACCAACGCGATCTGAGCTTCAACCTGGCGGCCAATCTCGATCTGCAACAGTTTCCCCGCCAGATAGGCGCGCAGGTCACGCAGTTTAGCTACCAGCTTGAGGGCGCAGATATTCTTGCCGGTGCCATCAAGGGGGAAGGGAGCGTACAGGCGGTTTATCAGCAGGCTTCGCAGCAGATTGTCTTGAGCCAACTGATGCTCAGTGCCAATGATAGCCAGTTGACTGGGAGTGCTAGCGCGCAGTTCGGACCAGTGCCTGCTTACACCTTGGATCTCAGTGCCACACAACTCAATCTGGATGCACTCTCGGGCTGGCAGACAAAAACCCCTGATGAGGAGAAGCTGCCGCCGCCGGTGACTGCATCCCCGGTGATTGCCAATCAGGCGGACGATCCGCAACAGAATTTACAGGTGTTACGTGACTTCAACGCGCAACTCAAGCTGAAGGCGGACCAGGTTACCTATCGTGGGATGTCGATTAATCAGCTGGCGGTGCAGGCAAGCAACCAACAGGGATTAATGACGGTGACTACGCTGTCTGGCAAGTTGGCCAGTGGTGATTTCTCCCTGCCTGGTTCGATGGATGCGCGAACTGATAAGCCGCTGATTAAACTGCAGCCGCAGTTACGGCAAATTGAGCTGGGCGAGGTACTCAAGGCCTTCGACATGCCATCGGCGTTGACCGGCACGTTCAACATGCAGGGCGATTTGAGCGGCGACCGTCTCAATGCCAAGGCTTTCGAACATCGCTGGCAAGGAACGGCGGAGCTGTCCATGCAGAATGCGCAACTTCATGGTTTGAATATCCAACAGCTTATCCAGCAAGCCGTGGCGCGTAATGACAGTAGCGTGCGTGGTGAGGATAACAACCAGCGCTACACCGCGGTGCAACAAATGAGCGCCAAGGCCAGCTTGAGCAAAGGGCAGATCACGCTCAGTGGGCTACAGGCAGAGTCACCGGTGATGAGCCTGACCGGCAGCGGTACGCTCAATATGCCTGGAAAACAGTGCGATTTAACCATGAACGTACTGGTAACGGGGGGTTGGCAGGGCAACAATGCGTTAATCGCACAACTGCGCGAAACGCCGATCCCACTGCGTGTCTATGGCCCTTGGGATCAGCTCAATTATCAGCTACAGGTCGATCAGCTATTGCGTAAGAAACTGCAGGATCGAGCCAAAGATGCCTTGAACAAGTGGGCGGAGAAGAATAAAGGCTCCCAGGATGGCCAGGATCTGAAAAAGCTGCTCGATAAGCTGTAAACCTTATCAAACACTGCCCGCGCTCTCTTTAGGTTATGGTGAGCGCGGGTTTGCCCCCCAAACGACAAAATCGATACCTTTGATATTCATCTGGCATACTGCTGATGGCTTCCCTACAATAAGGGATCTGTTAATGAATAAAGCAAGGATTGACGGTGTCAAAAGCGAATTCTAATGCCACCATTGTGGATATTGCCCGCCGAGCCAACGTGACCAATATCACTGTCTCCCGTGCTTTTAATAAACCCGAACTGGTAAAGTCTGAAACGCTAGAGAAAATTCATGCTATTGCCAAAGAGCTTAATTATGTTCCCAATGCTTTCGCTCAGGGATTAAAGAAAAGCAGTAGCCAAATTATCGGCATTGTTACCAGCAGCATGTATAACCCTTTTTATTCCAACCTGATCCAAACCGTATCGCGCATTGCCCGCATGCAGGGCTATCAGATTATGCTGTTTGATACCGACGGCAGCGAAGAGGCTGAAATGCAGGCGGTGCAGGCCCTGTTCGGTTATAAGGCGCGGGGCATTTTGCTCTCTGCCGTACGCGACGATCGGCACTATCAACCCGCCTACCTTGATCAGGCCGAACGCTATCATACTCCGCTGATCCTGATCGACAGGGACATTTATAATCAACAGCTTAGTGGCGTGTTCCTCAACAACCAAGAGATTGGCAAACTGGCCGGGAAATATCTGGCCGAGCAGCCGGAAAGTAATATCCTGATCCTGGGTGGCCCGGCCGACTCGGAAATTACCTTGGCGCGAACCCAGGGAATTATTGATGCTCTGGAGGAGAAGGGGAGTAAAATCACCATTATCCATGGCGACTATGATTTTATTTCGCAGGCGGCACGGGTAAAAGAATATCTTGCCGATGAACGGCATCAACCGGATTATATCGTGGGCCTCAACGGTATTATCACGCTGGGTGCAATTTCTTTATGTCATCAGTTGGGTATTTACCATCGGGTGAAATTCTTCTCGATCGATGAACCGCCCAAGGCGCGGGATTATGGGCAGCATATTGCCGGGGTTTATCACGATACGCAGGTGTTAGGGGAAATCGCGGCGGAGTTATTGTTTAATGCGATTAAAAATAATCACAGCGATCAGCCATTGAGGCGGGAATTCTTTACCGGGATGTTGCTTGTCGAGTGATGTTGCCCCTCACCCCAACCCTCTCCCACAGGGAGAGGGAGCTGTACGGTGCGCATACGTAGCCCGTGTAGCTTCGGAAAGTAGGGAGTAAAAACAAGAAAGGCAAGGTCTTACTCAGGGCAATCAACGAACTCGATCGGTCCCCTCTCCCTGTGGGAGAGGGTTAGGGTGAGGGGTAATTCGCTGAGTTATCAGGCTAATCCACCCCATTACTGCCCATAGTAAGCATTTTTACCGTGCTTGCGTAAAAAGTGCTTATCCAACAGCGCGGGCTGCATTGGCGGGATCGTCGGAGTCAATTGCCGCGTGGCCATCGCCATTGCCGCCACTTCCTCCATCACCACCGCATTATGCACCGCATCCGCCGCCGTTTTTCCCCAGGCGAACGGCCCGTGAGAATAGACCAACACCCCCGGCACCTGCTGCGGATCGCGCTTCGCCTGTTGGAACGTCTCGATAATCACCTGGCCAGTTTCCCGCTCATAGTCGCCAGCAATCTCGTCCTCACGCATAGGGCGGGTGCAGGGAATGTCACCATAAAAATAGTCGGCATGGGTGGTGCCCAGGGCCGGGATCGCCTGGCCAGCCTGTGCCCAGATGGTGGCATTACGGCTGTGGGTATGGACGATGCCGCCAATCTCGGGAAAGGCGCGATACAGCGCCAAATGAGTATCGGTATCCGAGGACGGTTTACGCTGCCCTTCTTGGATAACTCCGTCCAAATCCACCACCACCAGATCGTCTATCGTCATCACCTCATAGGCGATCCCCGAAGGTTTGATCACCACCAGCCCCTGCTGGCGATCGATCGCCGACACGTTACCCCAGGTAAAGGTCACCAAACCATAACCCGGCAGGCTGAGATTGGCCGCCAATACCTGCTGCTTCAACTCACTTAACATGTGATGCCTCCCTGTTTCATCTGCTGCTCGATCCAGCTCTTGGCCTGGGTGATATGCTGGATATCCTGGCCATCGTTGCGTGTCCACATTTCCAGCAGGAATGGGCCGCGATAGTTGAGCCGATTCAACACGGCAAAGGTATGAGCAAAGTCCACGCAGCCGCTGCCGAAAGGCACATCGCGGAATTGCCCTGTGGTGCCAGGCAGCACTGGCAAAGTATCTTTTAAATGGATGGCGGTGATTTTGTCGATGCCTTGCTCCAGCTCAAAATCGACGTCATTGCCCCAGGCGCTGAGGTTGCCGATATCGGGATAGACGGTAAACCACGGGCTTTCAATCTGCCTGGCAAATTCGCGCCATTTGCTGATGCTGTTGATAAAGGTGGTATCCATGATCTCCACGGACAGCATCACCTGTGCCTTGGCCGCCAGCTCTACCGCCCATTGCATACCTTCGATAAAACGCTGGCGTGTATGGCGATCGGCAGTTTCGTAATAGACGTCATACCCCGCTAGCTGAATATTCCTGATCCCGACGTCGACGGCGAAATCCAATGCCTTTTCCATCAACGTGCGTGCCTGTTGGCGGATAGCGGCATCATGGCTGCCAAACGGATAACGACGATGGGCGGATAAGCACATGCTGGGCACCGTGATGCCACTGTCAAAACGGGCGTTGATAAGCGCCAGCCGCTGTTGCCGATCCCAGTCCAGGCGCTGCTGACGCTCCGGCTGTTCATCAATGGAGATCTCCATAAACTGGAAACCCAGCTCGCTGGCAATACCCAGGCGTTGTGCCCAATCAAGATCCGCTGGTAAGGCTTTTTCGTACAGCCCAAGCGAGACGTTATTAGTGGTTTGCATGCTGGTTGGCCTCATTTAAAACGTGGGCGATATTCAGGTAGCCCGCAAAGCGATCGCGTAAGCGTCGGTTAGCCGCCGTGTCGGGGTAATAGGTATGTACTTCAGGCTGAATAACCTGCACGGCCTCGGTAAAGCTGCTGTACTCCCCGGCACCCACGGCGGCACAGATCGCTGCGGCACGGCAGCCACTTTGCTGGATATTCACCACTTCCAGCGGCAAATTACCGGCGTTGGCAAACATCTGCATCCAGACGTCGGACTGCGTGGGGCCGCCGGTCATGCGAATACGCTCTACGCGTGGATTTAGCGCCACCAGACGATCCTGATGAACCAGATGAGAGAACACGATGCCTTGATAGATCGCATGCACGATATCGGCCATGTCATGGTGCCCGCCCAGGCCAATCAGCCCGCCCGGCAGATTGCTACCGAGGTTGGAGCCGAACAGGTACGGCAGGAATGTGATGTCACTCGGCTGTTTGCTGCGTTCTTGTACCCAACGGTTGAACTGCGCATAACGCTGATGATCGTTGTCGCAAAACTGCCGTAAGAACCAGGCCAGATTGCTCGCCGAGGTTGGGCTGCCTTCGTGAACAAAGTAGCGGCCCTCCATGCAATAACGCCCCCAGGCAAAAGGATGGGAGGAGGGGATCAGGTTCTCCGTTACGCAGGTAGCGATCGACCAGGTACCCGCCACGGCGCTCAGGGTGCGATCGTCGACCACTCCCGAGCACAAGGCCGCGCCAACCACATCAAACAGGCCGCCATACACCGCCGTTCCTGCCGGTAATCCGCATTGGGCGGCAGCAGTAGAGGTCACTTGCCCGGCAAGCTCGGCGGAACCTAGCAGTGGCGCGGTTTTGTCGGCCACTTCCTCAATGCCGAATGCCGCCATCAACACTGGGTCGTAGTCGGCTGTTTGCTGGTTGAACAGGTTGCTGCCGGAGATGTTGGTGATCTCCGCCGTTGCTTCACCCGTCAGGCGAAAGCGCAGGTAGTCATGAGCCATCAGCACTCGATCAATCGCCTCATATTGCGCGGGCTCATGCTGTTTCAACCAACGTAACAGCACTGCCGGATGGCTGTTCCAGATGGGTTGCAGGCTACGGGGGTAGGTGACGGCTTCGATACCTTGCTGCTGTAACTCAACCACCATCGCCCCGGCACGAGTATCCGAAGAAACGATGCCGTTGCGGACCGGCAGGCCCTTTTTATCAATCGCATATAGCCCTTTGCCGTGTGATGAGAAGCTTACGCCACGCACCCGATCGCCGGTTATATCCGCGAGGCTGAGTACCTGGTGAATGGTCTGGCAAAGGTCACGCCACAAGGGTTCCATCTCGCGTTCAGAGAAACCGGGTTGTGGGGAAACAGTTTCCCCATCACATTCCGCTACGGCAATTTCCTCACCGTTAGCTCGGTATAGACCCGCCTTGATCAGCGTGCCGCCAATATCAATGCCCAGAAAATATCCCATATCGGTTCTCCTTAGCTTATTTACGGCGGCTGGAACTGAGGTAGATAGCGGCGAGGATAATGCCGCCCTTGACCACGTTCTGGATGTAAGGCGACACGCTCATCAGGTTGAGGCCGTTATTCAGTACGCCAAGCATCATGGCGCCTACCAGCGTGCCGATAATGGCGCCTCTGCCACCGGAGATGGCGGCCCCCCCAAGCACTACGGCGGCGATGGCATCCAGCTCAAAACCTTCACCGGCGTTGGGCTGCCCGCTCATCAGGCGTGAAGTGAGTACCAACCCAGCCAGTGCAGCGGTCGTTCCGCTCACCACATACACCAGGACTTTGTAACGGGGCACGCGGATCCCGCTCAGGCGCGCGGCTTCTTCGTTGCCGCCAATGGCGTAGACATAGCGGCCAAACGGCAGGTGGTTAAGCATCAGGTAGGCCAGAATATAAACGCCGACCATGATCAGCACTGGTACTTGAATACCTAATACGGAACCGCGGCCGAAGAAGGAGAACATGTCCGGCAAGCCAGAAATCGGGTAGCCGCCGGTGTACAGCAGTGCCAAACCACGGGCGATACCCATTGAGGCCAGGGTGACGATAATCGGTGGCATGCGCAGATAGGCAATGCAGGCACCGTTGGCCAGACCAAACAGGGCGCCGATCGCCAACGCGGCGACCATCGCCAGAGGAATAGGGATCCCTCCGAGCATCAAGCCAGCGGCAATTGAACCGGACAGTGCCATCACCGGCCCGACCGAGAGATCGATGCCCCCAGTCAGGATTGCGCAGGTCATGCCCACGGCAATAATGGCGTTGATCGACACCTGGCGTGCCACGTTAGTCAGGTTGTTGACCGTCAGGAAGCTGTCATTAAGCCCGCTCATCAGCAGGAACAGAATGGCGAAGCCGATAAAAGGCAGCATCGCGGGGTGGTGCAGCAACTTCTCCCAGCGCTTGCCGAGGCTCTGCTTCTGGGCCGCGTGGGTAGGTGGGGATTGTTCAATTCCGATCATAATGCACTCCCGGTTGCATGAAGCATGATGTTATGAGACTCGATTTCATCCCCTGCCAATTCGGCAACAATGTGGCCGCCACGGAACACCAGCACGCGATCGCAAACGCCGATGATTTCCGGTAACTCGGATGAAATCATGATGATAGAAATGCCTTTCTGCGTGAGCTGTTGCATCAGCTGATAGATTTCGGATTTGGCGCCGACATCAATGCCACGGGTAGGCTCATCAAAAATAAGGATGTTGCAGTCATTGTTCAGCCAGCGGGCAATGACCACTTTTTGCTGGTTGCCGCCGCTCAGGGTGTTGACGGCGGTATCCGCATCCGGGGTTTTCACGCCTACCGCACGGATCAGGCGCTGAACGATATCGTCGTCCTTGCGGGCGTTAACGAATATCTTGCCGAACCGTTCGTGGCGGTTGAGGGTGATGTTCTGTGCTACGGAAAAGGGCAGCACCAGCCCCTCGGTTTTACGGCTTTCCGGCAGCAGGCCAATGCCTTGCTTCAATGCCAAAGCCGGGTTACGCAGGGTGGTTGGTTGCCCACTCAGGCTGACCTGCTTGCGATAGCAGGCGCTGGCACCGATCAGCGCAGAGACCGTCTCGGTACGGCCCGAGCCCACCAACCCGGCAAATCCCAGGATCTCGCCTTTGAACAGGTGGAAGCGATCTTCCTGCTGATGCTTGGTGCGCTGAATGCTGGCTTCCAGCAGGCGAACTGAGGTATCGACAGGGTGCGATTTCACCGGGAAGGCATTTTCGATTTTGCGCCCGACCATCAGCTTCACCAGTTCATCCACGTTGGTGTCGGCCGTGGGCAGCGTTTGCACATAGGTGCCATCGCGCAAGACGGTGATCTGGTCGCAGATAGTGAAGATTTCATCCAGGTGGTGCGAGATGAAAATCATGCCGACGCCCAGCAGTTTCAGATCGTTCATTACGCTGAACAGGTGATCGGCTTCGCCCGGCGTCAAGGTGGCGGTAGGCTCATCCAGCACCAGTATGCGGGCGTCCAGCGACAGCGCCTTGGCAATCTCGACAAACTGCTGCTGCGCCACGCTCAACTGCGCCACCGGGCAATCCAGATCGATATTCACCGTCAGCCGTTTGAAAATAGCCTCGGCTTTTTTGCGCATGGCTTTGCGATCTAATAATCCCCAGCGGTTCTTGATTTCCCGGTTGAGGAAAATATTGTCCAGGGCGTTCATATAAGGAATAAGCGAGAACTCCTGAAATATGATCCCCACTCCGGCGTTAATGGCCTGCCGATAATTATCAAACTGGCGGCTGGTACCCTCCATGATTATTTCGCCTGAATCCGGTTGGTGAATACCACACAGGATTTTCACCAACGTCGATTTACCGGCTCCGTTTTCCCCTAGCAAGGCGTGTATTTGGCCGTGTTGAATGGTGAGGTCAATACCGTCCAACGCCTTCACGCCCGGAAAGGACTTCTTGATCTGTTTTAATTCTAATAACGCCGTCACGGTTAACTCCTTCGGGTTTTATACCCACAGTTGTGAAATGGGGCGGGTACAAACCTCAACCGGCTCGTTGTGTTGTAGGGGCGCCGTATTCTGCGCCCGCTTTGATAATCAATGCGTTGGTTTGAGGCAAACTACACATTCAGCAGCATTGCCGCGTGGTCATCAAACTCGAGGCCAGGCGTTTACCAGCTAAAGCCTTTGGCGTTGCTGCTGTCGATTAGCTTCACTTTCACCGGAATGGTGCTTGGCACGTTGGCACCCCAATGGCGGGCCAGCGCAATCCCCAAGGCAATACGTGCCTGGTCGCGTGGGAACTGTGCGGAGGTGGCGATAAACGGTGAGTTCGGTTTCAGGATCTCCTTAATCGCTTCAGGCTGGCCATCGACACTGACCAACTTGACCTTGGCACCGTTACTCTCAATGGCTGCCAATGCACCCAGGGCACCTACGTCGTTGACGCTAAAGATACCGGCCAGATCGGGAGTGGATTGCAGCATGTTTTCGGTTACGGTCAGTGCGGTATCACGCTCTTGCTTGCCGTTCTGCTTGGTGACAATCTTCATTTCCGGATGCTTTTTAATGGCGTCTTCAAAGCCACGGACGCGTTCCAGGATCGGCACCACCGGGATACCGTCCAGGATCGCCACTTTGCCTTTGTTGCCCAGGGATTTGGCCAGGTATTCACCCGCCTGGAAACCGGCATCATAGTTTTCCGAACCGACAAAGGAATCCAACGGGCCTTCGGCCTGGGCATCGATCGCCACGACCACCGCTCCGGCCTTGTGGGCCGAGATGACCGCCGACTGCACGCCAACCGAATCTGTCGGGTTAATCAGTAAAATATCGACTTTCTTTTGCAGCATATCTTCCACATCATTAATCTGCTTTGAGACATCATGATGGGCATCCGCAATATAAAGCTTGGCGCCAATATCACCGGCGGCCTGCTCTAATGCCTGTTTCATGGAGACAAAATAGTCGTTATTCATTTCCTGGAATGAAACGCCAATGGTGATCTGTTTGGCTAATACCGATTGGCTGGCCAGCAGCATGCCGCCGGCGAGTATCACGGGTAAGGTTTTCTTGAATAATGAAAACATAGTTTATTCTCCTGTTGTAGGGGCGGTGTCTTTCTTTCAGTGTTATTTATAATAATTAGGTCGTTATCGGCCAGAGGTCGGCCTCGCCATCAAAGGGCGTTATCATTGTTTGCTTAAAACTAATCACTCAATATTAAGGAACTAAAATAACCTTGATGGAATCCGTTGAATCTGCCAAGGCAAATGCCTGATCCCACTCTTCTAGTGAATAACTGTGGGTCACCACGCCTTTGGAGGTCACCAGACCGCGTTCAAAAAGATCGATGGCAATTTCATAGCTGTAAGGTGCCAGGTGCGCCCCGCGAATATCCAACTCTTTGCGATCGCCGATAATGGACCAGTCTACGGTGGTTTCCTTGCCAAACACGCTGAACTCGACAAAGCGGCCGAGCTTACGGATCATCTGCAATCCTTGGGTCACGCCGATCGGTGCGCCGGTTGCTTCGATGTAAACATCACAACCGTAGCCGTCGGTTAATGCCTTGACGATTTTATCGGCATCTTCCTTGAGCGGGTTGATGACCACGTCGGCACCGAACGCTTTTGCCAGTTCCAAACGTTCGTCGATGGCATCAATCACGATCAGCTTTTTCGGTGTTTTCAACTTGGCAACCTGCACCATACACAGACCCAACGGCCCGGCACCGGCCAGCACCACAACGTCGTCTAACTGGATATCCCCACGGGCAACGGTGTGGATGGCACAGGCCATCGGCTCGATCAGCACGGCATCTTCATGGCTGAGGCTTTCCGGGATCTTGTGCACGATGGCATTAGCGGAAAAACGCATGTATTCCGACATTCCCCCCTCGGCCACGTCCTTTTGGAAGCCGTAGATATTGTGCGTTTCGCACATCCAATAGCTGCCGGACTTACAGTAACGGCACTCCCAGCAGGGTACGATCTGTTCGGCAATGACGCGTTCGCCAATCTTGTACTTCTGCTCTGTGCCTTCTCCCATGGCAACAATGCGGCCGTAGAATTCGTGGCCGGGTACGACCGGCGGTTTTACCCAAGGGTTTTCACCCCAAAACATCTGGGCACCGTTTTTACACTTACAATCGCCGGCACAGATCCCGCAACCTTCGACCTTGATCACCAACTCTTTGGCTTTAGGTAGTGGGGTAGGGACTTGTTCAAACCGGTAATCCTGCGGGCCATGGCAAACTACCGCGCTCATCTTTTCGGGTAACTGACTCATTTTCCTCTCCATTATCATGCTAGATAGTGATACGAAACCAATGTTGACGTTGTCATTTTTAGGGAAATAAAAAGGCTAATACTTATTTAAGTGATATCATTCATTGTCTTATGAACAAGTTTGAACGATTTACCAAAAATGACAACGTGAACATTGGCGATCATATAACCAAACTGGAGAAAACATTTGTTTGATCAAACTCACACATCGTTAACATCTGGCGTAAAGATTCTACAAATTCAGATCATGATCACAATGTTATGTCGGCTGTATGTAAGATAGGGGAGCGGTGAGTCATTTAATTTATTGAAATTAAATCAATTATTATCCGGCTGGATGGTCAGTTGGCTTACTCTGGGCTGTCTGGCTGCAGTTTCCGGTATCTACCCGCCAGGTGGAAGGCTATCGCCAAAGCAACCTGGCTTGGAATTTCACGATTTGTTGATAGTTTCCCCCCGCAACATTGATGAATGTCATAATATCCTGTACTGATTTTCGGCAGAGTGTGGCGTTATTCGGCTGCTATCGGGCGATGAGCTGAAATAAAATAATTAAATCGAGGAATAACAATGGAACTTCTGATTGGAGCCTTGGTGGCGGTGTTCGTTGGCCGTTACATCATCAAGGGCTATTCTGCCACCGGGGTGTTAATGGTTGGCGGCCTGGTGCTGCTGGCGGTGAGTGCATTTATGGGCAAAAATCTGCTGCCCGCCAGTGCGACTTCGACCGGCTGGCGCGCCACCGATATTTTCGAATATGTCAAAATCCTGCTGATGAGCCGCGGTGGCGATCTCGGCATGATGATCATGATGCTGTGTGGCTTCGCCGCCTATATGACGCACATTGGCGCCAATGACGTGGTGGTCAAGCTGGCCTCCCGCCCGCTGCAGATGATCAACTCCCCGTATTTGCTGATGATTGCGGCCTACTTTGTTGCCTGCCTGATGTCACTGGCCGTCTCTTCGGCGACAGGGCTGGGCGTGCTACTGATGGCAACGCTGTTCCCGTTGATGGTTAACGTGGGGATCAGCCGTGGCGCGGCGGCGGCTATCTGTGCTTCTCCTGCAGCCATTATCCTTTCGCCTACTTCGGGTGATGTGGTGCTGGCAGCCAAGGCGGCCGAAATGCCGCTGGTGGATTTCGCCTTCAAAACCACGCTGCCGATCTCCATCGCCGCCATTGTCTGTATGGCGATTGCCCACTTCTTCTGGCAGCGCTACCTCGACCGTAAAGCCAACGAACAGCACCACATCATGGACGTGAGTGAAATCACTACCAATGCTCCCGGTTTTTACGCCATCTTGCCGTTTACCCCGATCCTGGGGGTACTGGTCTTTGATGGTAAATGGGGACCGGAGCTGCACATCATTACCGTATTGGTGATTTGTATGTTCATGGCCGCGGTGATCGAGTTTATCCGCAGCTTCAATGCCAAAACGGTGTTTGCCGGTTTAGAAGTGGCTTACCGTGGCATGGCCGATGCGTTTGCCAGCGTGGTGATGCTGTTGGTCGCGGCAGGGGTGTTTGCCCAAGGCTTGAGCACCGTTGGCTTCATCAGCGGCTTGATCAGCCTGGCACAGTCATTTGGCACCGGCGGTATCATCATGATGCTGGTGCTGGTAGTGATCACCATGCTGGCGGCGATGACGACCGGCTCTGGTAATGCGCCGTTCTATGCGTTTGTTGAGCTGATCCCGAAACTGGCGGCACAGATGGGGGTTAACCCGGCTTACCTGGTGATCCCGATGCTGCAGGCTTCCAACCTGGGCCGTACGCTCTCGCCGGTTTCTGGTGTAGTGGTAGCGGTTTCCGGTATGGCAAAAATCTCACCGTTCGAAGTGGTGAAACGCACCTCGGTACCGGTGATTGTCGGGCTGGTGGTGGTGATTGTGGCTACTGAGTTGTTGGTGCCAGTGCACCTGTAAGCTATGCCTGTGGGGGCGGCATGCTGCGCCTATTTGACATCAATGCTGGGCACCTCAAGCGGGTGCCCAGCAAAGATTTACTCTTCGTCCTCTTCGTTAGGTGTCATTAACGGCGTGATCTTCACCTTCACGATGCGGTGGCTACTGATTTCCAACGGTTCAAACAGATAGTCGCCAATCTTCAACTGTTCCCCTTCGCGTGGAATGCGCTGGCAATGCTCCATCAGCAAACCTGCCAAGGTATGATATTCCCGCTTTTCTTCTATCGGCAGTGGTACATACAGCACCAGATCTTCCAGCGGCATATGGCCATTGGCAATCCAGTAGCCTTCGCTGGTTTGCTGGATATCATGGCGTGCATCAACCTCTTCATCGGCCTCTGGCAGATTACCGGCGATGGTTTCCATCACGTCGGTTAACGTCACCACCCCTTCGACCGAACCAAACTCATCCACCACAAACGCAAAGTGGGTTTTGGCCTGGCGGAACTGCTCCAGCGCAGACAGCAACGTTAACTGCTCCGGGAAGATCAGCGGCTGGCGCACCAAGGCTCGCAGATCCAGCGGTGATTGCTGCAACTGTTGTTTCAACACATCAATGGTGTGGATCACCCCTAATGGTTCATCGCTGGCGCTATTTTCGGTTACCACAATGCGCGTATGCTGGTTTTTCTCCAACAGCTGCGTCAATTTATCCAGCGGGCCGTTAAGCCCAAGGTATTCCACATCGTGCCGCGAAGTCATGATACTGCTGACGGTGCGCTGTGCCATGCCCAGCACCCGCTCGATCATATGGCGTTCCTGCTGGTTGAAGATTTCACCATTCTCGTTATAGCTGTCTGCCAGCAGATGTGCCGAATGGCTGTCGATCTCGGCTTCTTCATGCTTACCGCTTAACATGCGCAATACGGCTTCTGCGGTACGCTCACGCAAAGGCCGCACCTTGGAAAGGAAACGGCGGCGGTTAAACTGGGCAAACTGGTTCAAGGCTTCGATCATCACCGAGAAACCGATCGCTGCGTAGAGATAGCCCTTCGGAATGGCATAGCCAAAGCCTTCGGCCACCAGGCTGAAACCAATCATCAGCAAGAAGCTGAGGCACAGAATAACAATGGTGGGGTGGGCATTCACAAAGCGCGTAAGAGGCTTGCTGGCTAGCAGCATCAAACCAATGGCGATACACACCGCGATCATCATCACGGCCAGATGATCGACCATCCCGACGGCGGTGATCACCGAATCCAGCGAGAAGACGGCATCCAGCACCACAATCTGCGCGACCACCGGCCAGAAACGCGCGCCTTTGCGTGACCCATGGTGTTCTTCGTCTTTACCCTCCAGCCGCTCGTTCAGCTCCATAGTGGCTTTAAACAGCAGGAATATACCCCCGACCAGCATTATCAGGTCGCGGCCACTGAAAGCGTGCCCCATGGCCACAAACAGCGGTTTGGTCAGGGTGGCTAGCCAGGATATCGAGGCTAGCAGCGCCAGGCGCATCACCAACGCCAGTAAAAGACCGACAATGCGGGCTTTATCACGTTGTTTCTTAGGTAATTTCTCCGCCAAAATGGCGATAAAGATCAGGTTGTCAATGCCCAGTACGATTTCCAGTACAACCAGGGTGGCCAAGCCGGCCCAAATTGTTGGATCTGCGATCCATTCCATACGCCTAATTTCACCTTTTAGTTCGACGGCTTATGCCGCATTGAGAATGATGGACGCTGAGGGAGGGGATTTCAACATTAAATCCGCACTGGGTGCGGGTAATCTATGTTAGTTGAATAATTAGACAGTACCAGGATCTTGTCACTGGAGGTAAGCACCAGAAAACATAGAACAAATAGCTGCTTATAAATTCTGCGCTTAGATAATAAGCATTATAATCAATTTGTTATAAAGTAGTTAAACGAGTAAAATCTTAAAAATCGAGTATCCTTAGTAGTCTTATTCTGAAAAGGTCTTAATAAAGCCACTAAGACTTGTTTCACTGGGTCAATAGTATAAGAATCTTAGCATCCTATAAATGATAGCAAGACTGACCACTTGGCCAGGAAGGCACTGCCTTTTCCTTACTCTGCGACTTGCCTCTCATTAAATTCTGAACAGAACCCAAGGTTCATCTACAAGCGTGGAGTCGATTGCACGCTTGTCAGTTCAAACATTGTCTACAGTGCATTGGTAGCTGCAAGCCAAGGGCGGTAGCGTGCCTAAAACGTCAATTTAATATTGTAATTGATTGATTTTTATAGTTAAAAATTCAGTTGGACGTTATGGGTAACCACTTTTCCTGGCTCTGTTACACTTACTTGTTATTTGTCGGTGGAAAAAATTTATGCAAAAAAGATTGAAGGCCGTGATCCCAGTAGCAGGTTTGGGCACCCGTATGCTGCCCGCAACCAAGGCGATCCCTAAAGAAATGCTGCCTGTGGTCGATAAGCCATTGATTCAGTACATCGTGAGCGAATGCGTTGCGGCTGGCATCAAGGATATCGTACTGGTTACACACTCATCGAAAAACGCGATCGAAAACCACTTTGATACTTCCTTTGAGCTGGAAGCGACGTTGGAAGCTCGAGTAAAACGCCAACTGCTTGCCGAAGTACAAAGTATCTGCCCGCCAGATGTAACGGTGATGCAAGTGCGCCAAGGGCAAGCCAAAGGGCTGGGCCACGCGGTGTTATGCGCGCAACCGATGATTGGGGATAACCCATTTGTGGTGCTGCTGCCGGACGTATTATTGGATGACTCTACCGCCGATCTGCAGAAAGAAAACCTGGCCAAAATGATCCAGCGCTTCGAGCAAACCGGTTTTAGCCAGATTATGGTTGAGCCAGTGCCAGAAGAGGACGTTTCAAAATACGGTGTGGTCGATTGCGGCGGTGTGGCGTTAGCCGCTGGTGCAAGTACACCAATGACCGCGGTGGTTGAGAAACCTGCGCGGGAAGATGCGCCATCTAACCTGGCCGTAGTGGGGCGCTATGTCCTCTCAGCCGATATCTGGCCGTTGCTGGAGAAAACGCCTCCGGGAGCTGGCGATGAAATCCAACTGACCGACGCTATTGCCATGCTGATGGAGCAGGAAACGGTAGAAGCTTTTCATATGAGCGGCAAATCCCACGACTGCGGTGACAAACTGGGCTATATGAAGGCGTTTGTACAGTATGCCCTGCGCCACCCTTCCGAAGGCGCAAACTTCACCCAGTGGATGAAACAGACCCTGAACAGTAAGTAATTACGAGACTACTGACAAGCCCTTACCGGGCTTACAACGTAGGGGCGCTGCATGCAGCGCCCGTCAGGATAATCCATGGGTTAGAAAGGATTGGTGAGTTTGTTTTCTATCAAATCAGCAACATTGCCACTTTATCATCAATCTGAATTACCTTAGCCGGTTAGCACGACCACGAGATTTAAGAGGAACACCATGTCGAAGAAGTTGAAAGCCGTCATTCCTGTTGCTGGTCTGGGTATGCGCATGTTGCCTGCGACCAAGGCGATCCCGAAAGAGATGCTGCCGATCGTAGATAAGCCGTTGATCCAATATATCGTCAACGAATGCGTGGCTGCCGGGATCAAAGAAATCATTCTGGTTACCCACTCCTCCAAGAACGCGATCGAAAACCATTTCGACACGTCTTATGAGCTTGAGGCGATGCTTGAAGCGCGCGTGAAGCGTCAGCTGCTGGATGAAGTTAAATCCATCACGCCGAAGGGCGTAACCCTGATGCACATCCGCCAAGGACAACCGAAAGGGCTGGGGCATGCGGTACTGTGTGCCAAACCACTGGTAGGTGATTCACCTTTTGTGGTGGTGCTGCCGGACGTGCTGCTGGATGACGCCAAGGCCGATATGCACAAAGACAACCTGGCGCATATGATTGCCCGCTTCGAAGATAACGGGCTGAGCCAAGTACTGGTACAGCCTGCGGATGAAAATGTGCTGCATGACTACTCGGTGGCAGAATGTGAGACCACGACCCTAAAACCAGGTGAAAGCTCACGCATGACGTCGATCATTGAGAAGCCAAGCCGCGAAGTGCAGCTGAAATCCAATTATTCTGCTGTAGGTCGTTATGTGCTCTCTGCCGACATCTGGCCGATTTTGGAAAAAACTCAGCCAGGCGCCTGGGGCCGAATTCAACTGACCGATGCGATTGCTGACCTGATGAAACAACAGACGGTAGAAGCGATGGAGCTGGTGGGAGAGTCGTTCAACTGCGGTGAAAAACTAGGTTATCTCCGGGCGTTTGTGACCTATGGTCTACGCCACCCTACGCAGGGCAAAGCCTTCCGTGAATGGGCCGAGCAGCTAAAATTGTAGTAATTTGTACTGAAAAAGAGCTAAAAAATCTTTATAGTTAGAGGCCTGCGGAAATCTCGGCGGGCCTTTTGACTTGTCCGAGACGGTTCGCACATGAAAACACTCCTGGTGCATGCGCCACTCACTACGAGTCTGAGAGGCATCTTAGCAAACCCAGGCTCAACGTTTGCTCAATGAGTGCTTTCATGCATGTATCGCAGGACTGCCGTACATAGCGCAAACAAAAAATTTTGCTAAGCACCACCCCAAGCGGCCATGGTTGGCCAGGTGTTTAGCGTTGCAAGTTTACTTACTTTGAAAGTGATGAAAATTCGATGGCAAAGAAACAATGGAAGCTGATACCGCTCCTGGTATCGATCAGTGTGATCAGCGGTTGTACCGTGGTCCCTGGCACCCACCTCTCTACAAGCGGTAAAAACGTTGTTAAGCAGGAAGACAGCGATTTTAATCTGAACGAATTGGTCAATATCTACCCGATGACGCCGAGCTTGGTTGATAAAATGCGACCAAAATCTGTCACCGCGCAAAATAACCCGGCACTGGAACGTGACCTGCAGAGCTATGAATACCGCATTGGTGTGGGCGATGTGCTGATGGTGACCGTTTGGGATCACCCTGAGCTAACCACTCCCGCAGGCCAGTACCGTAGCGCCAGTGACACAGGTAACTGGGTGAATGCAGATGGTACTATCTTCTACCCATATATTGGCAAGGTGAAAGTAGCAGGAAAAACTGCTAGCCAAGTGCGAAATGATATCGCAGGACGTCTTGCTCAATATATTGAAAGCCCGCAGGTAGATGTAAGCATTGCGGCCTTCCGTTCGCAAAAAGCGTATGTGACGGGCGAGGTGGCAAAATCAGGCCAACAGCCGATTACCAATGTGCCGTTAACCGTGATGGATGCAATCAACGCAGCAGGTGGGCTTGCAGAAAATGCTGACTGGCGAAACGTGGTGTTAACACACAATGGCAAAGAGCAGCGTATATCGCTTCAGGCACTAATGCAGAAGGGTGACCTGATGCAGAACCATCTGCTTTATCCAGGTGATATTCTTTATGTTCCGCGTAATGACGATCTGAAAGTATTCGTGATGGGTGAAGTCAAGCAACAGACTACCTTGAAGATGGACCGCAGTGGCATGACGTTGACAGAAGCCTTAGGCAATGCTCAAGGTATGGACCAGACGGTATCGGATGCAACTGGGATTTTTGTTATTCGCCCACTACGGGGTACTGAAGGCAGCAAGCTTGCCAGCATTTATCAGCTAAATGCCTCTGACGCGACGGCTTTGGTAATGGGTACAGAATTCCAATTACAGCCGTATGATATAGTTTATGTTACTACAGCGCCTGTTGCGCGTTGGAACCGTTTGATTATGCAGTTAGTGCCTACAATAAGTGGGTTTAACAACTTAAGCGAAGGTGCATTGCGTGTACGTAACTGGCCATAGTAGTGATTATGTAGGATGGCAATATGTTTAATTCTATTCTAGTGGTTTGTGTAGGTAATATTTGCCGTTCCCCCACGGGGGAGCGTTTGCTAAAACAGGTATTGCCAGATAAAGAAATATCTTCCGCTGGACTAGGCGCTTTGGTTGGTAAACCGGCAGATGCGACAGCAACTGATGTTGCTAAAAACCATTCACTCTCTCTTGAAGGGCATCAGGGAAAACAACTCACTGGCAAGATGTGTCGAGAATATGACTTAATACTAGTTATGGAGAAAGGTCATATCGATGGCGTATGCAGATTAGCTCCAGAGGTTCGGGGTAAAACTATGCTTTTTGGTCATTGGCTGAACCAACGAGAAATTGCAGACCCATATCGCCAAAGTCGAGAATCTTTTGAGTTTGTGTACCAACTTCTTGATGAATCAGCCCAAAAATGGGCTAAAGCACTAAGCAGATAGCTAGCCAGGACTTCAAATGTTAGAAAAAAATAAAGCAAATAATATTAGAAATGAAAAATCTGATGAAATTGACGTAAGACGCCTAATTGGTGAATTGGTTGATAATAAATGGCTAATTATTGGTGTTACCGCAACATTCTTAACAATTGGTATTTTGTACAGTCTTTTTGCATCGCCAGTTTACCGTGCAGATGCTATGGTCCAAGTTGAACAAAGTGTTGGTAATTCATTACTGAATAATATTAATCAGATGCTTCCAAGTGGGCAGCCAGAATCAGCGCCTGAAATTGAACTGCTAAAGTCAAGAATGATTTTAAGTAAAACAGTTGATGACTTAAATTTACGGACAGTAATAGAAGAACGACACTTTCCAATTATTGGGAAAGGGCTGGCTCGGTTAATGAAACGAGATCAAGCTAGGATTGTTGTGTCGAGGCTAGAATTGCCGGAGTCTTGGGCAGCAGATCCTACGTTGAGTTTAAACGTAGGTGAGAATAATGAATATACAATAACCAGGGATGGTAGTAATTTTGCTGAAGGCAAAGTTGGAAGTATACTCAGCAAAAATGGTTTTTCTATTTTGGTCAGCGATATTGATGCAAAGCCAGGAACTTTATTTGATATCAGTAAAAATACAGAGTTAGAAGCAATCAATTTATTGCTAAAGCAGTTTGATGTTGCAGATAAGGGAAAAAATACTGGGGTGCTAGGATTAACATTAACTGGCGAAAACCCTATCAAAATACAAAAGATATTGGATAGAATTACTAAAAACTATCTAGAACAAAATGTTGAAAGAAAATCTGAAGAAGATGCTCGTAGTCTTGATTTCTTGCGAGAGCAGCTTCCCAAAGTTAGAAATGCACTTGATTCTGCAGAGAATACGTTAAATAAATATAGACAACAGAACGACTCTGTTGATCTATCTTTAGAAGCAAAGTCTGTTTTAGATTCTATAGTATCAGTCGATACGCAATTAAATGAGTTGACATTTAAAGAAGCCGAAATATCAAAACTGTATACAAAGGAACACCCATCTTATCGGGCTCTTTTAGAAAAAAGGCAGACCTTAGAAGATCAACGTGAAAAACTAAATAAACGTGTTAGCTCAATGCCCAAAACACAACAGGAAATACTACGCCTTAGCCGTGATGTTCAGTCAGGGCAAGAAGTATACATGCAGCTGTTGAATAAAGAGCAAGAGTTAAGTATTTCGAAGGCTAGTACTGTAGGTAATGTAAGAATAATCGACCATGCAATAACTCAGCCTACTCCAGTTCAACCGAAAAAAATAATTATTCTTATCCTAAGCGTTATCTTCGGTGGAGTCTTGTCTATAGGTTATATACTTACGCGCTCTTTCTTACATAGAGGAATTGAAAGTCCTGAACAGTTAGAATCTTTGGGTATTAATGTTTATGCAAGTGTTCCATTATCTGAATGGCAGAGAAAGAGAGATTTGGAGTTTGTCAGCAAGCATAAAGGAAGGAAGATTAATACAGACTCTAACTCACTATTAGCATTTGGTAATCCAGCGGATCTAGCCATAGAAGCAATACGAAGTTTACGTACGAGTTTGCACTTTGCAATGATGGAATCAAAGAATAATATTCTAATGATTTCAGGTGCTAGTCCTGGGATAGGGAAAACGTTCATTAGCGCCAACTTGGCCGCAGTAATTGCCCAAAGTGGACAAAAGGTTTTATTTATTGATAGTGACATGCGAAAGGGTTACGCGCATGAGCTACTTGGTGTAGAGGGTAAGATAGGGCTATCTGATGTTCTTGCGGGTAGACTAGATTTATCAAAGGTCATTCAGAAAACCAAGCATGAGGGATTCGATTTTCTTCCTCGGGGTCAAATCCCACCAAATCCTTCAGAACTACTGATGCACTCAAGATTTACAGCTACATTGGACTGGGCATCAAAGAATTATGATTTAGTCTTGGTTGATACCCCTCCGATTCTTGCAGTTACAGATGCGGCAATTATCGGTAAGCACGTTGGAACATCATTAATGGTTGCTAGATTTGAGTTGAATAGCCCTAAAGAGGTGGAGGTTAGTTTTAGACGATTTGAGCAAAATGGTATTGAAATTAAGGGCGTGATTCTTAATGCTGTTATGAGGAAGGCGGCTAATTACTATAACTATGGCTATGACTATTATAACTATGAATACAAGTCAAAAGATTAGGTTTATTACATGATATAAAAGTCATTCAAGGCGAGTTCAGCATTTAGGTTGTTCTCGCCAATAATATTCTAAACTTTAATTAATATTAGATAAATTATGAAGATAAAAAAATATGTATTTAGAAACTAAAAATCGGTGTGAGTGGTTTTCATTATACTCGATAACGTTGTTATGCTTATTGGGGGCTACTTACCTCTCGGGTTTCTTGATAATACCTGAAACCGGATTTCTGGAAATAATATTCTTCATAGCTGCTCTCCTTGCTTTTTTTAAGTATGGGATTAACCAAATAGCACTTGTCTTTTCATTGTTATCACTTTTTTATCTGCTGTACTCGCTATTTTTTGTGCTTTTAGTTACGCAAAAAAATATAATAGATTTCATTCAGGCCTATAAGTCTTATTATTATCTTATACTGCTTGGTTTTTTTTATAAGAGGCGAGTGTTTTCTGAAGAGAATGTGGTTAAATTTTACAGATTTATAGTTATATTATTCCTGATTAAGTACAGTGCAGATAAGTTCCTATTAAATGTTGAAAGACCAACATTGTTGATTGAAAATAACTTTGAATTAATAATGTTGATATTGACATATTATCTAGTGAATATAATAAGAGGGAAATTAGGTATTCTTGATACTATGATTATACTTGTTGTATGCTTTATATCAGGTTCAAGATCTTCATTTTCAGCACTTCTGATAGCAATTTTATTTTCTATGGATAGGAAGTTAGATATACGAAAGATGTTGTATATGGTTTTAATTCCAATAGTTCTTTCTTTGGTGTTTTTCATATTTAGTGAGAGGTTAACATCAGGCTCATCACTAGAGTCTATTGATAGATATAGATTTTTATTAGAGTTTATCTACTCAGTTTCTGACTGGCCTTGGTGGCGTTTCTTTATAGGTTCAGAGGCAATAACTCCTCTATCAATAGGCTCATGCCATGATCTAGCTTACTATGAGTCGTTATTTAGTTATGCAGGAAATGGAGAATGCTATTCAGTGATATTGCATTCATTTCTACTTAGAGTGATTTATGATCATGGCATAATTGGTTTTTTCATGCTACTTATCCCTATATGGGTATATCTATACAAATTTAAAACAAAACACAAGATTTGTGTAATTTTGATCTTGCTCGCTACAGCTCTATCCGTTTCCTCATTAAATAATGTATACGTGGCTTTGTCACTTATTTTATTTATTGGTATTGATAGTGATTTTAAGAAAAAAAGGCAAGAGGATAGTGAGGAAGGAGTAATAAATTGAATAATAGTAAATTTACTGTCGTCATTCCAAATTTTAAAAGAGTGACAGAATTAGTCAGAGCTTTAGAGAGTGTCCTCAGCCAGGAACTTAGTGAAGAGCTATTAGATTCAATAATTATTGTTGATGATTATAGTGATAACATAGATGAAATCATTGCGGCTGTAGAAAAACTGAACTCTACAAAGATAATGATGATTAATAACAGTTTCAAAAGCAATGCAGCAGTGACAAGAAATCAGGGGGCTAGACTGGCAAAAACAAAATGGGTTAGCTTCCTTGATTCCGATGATATTTTTATGCCAGGTAAACTGATATCTCTAGCAAATGCAGTATCCTCAGAGTCTGATGTGTACTATAACAAAGCCCTTGTTTACTTTAACAATAAACTTGAGTCAATAGTTCCTAGTAGACCGATTAAAGACAATGAGCATATCAGTGATTACCTATTTACGTCCAAAGAGTTAATGCAAACTTCGACTTTAACAGTTAGAAGGTCATTTTTTGATGATAATGGATTTAATGAAAAATATATAAGGCATCAAGACTACGACTTATGTTTGTCTTTCGAATTCAGCGGGTTAAAGATAGAGTTTGTTGATACAGTTGGAACAGCAATATTTTGGAATTCGAAAGATAGACCAAACTTAAAAGGGGAGTCTTTTGATTATTCGTATAATTGGTTGATCGAAAATGAAGATAGAATGTCTCCATCGGCTATAAATGAATTTTATTATAATTTTGTGGTTTTAAAAGCAGCAAGAAATAATAATAAAAAATACAGTTTAAAAGCTGCAATGAAATTAAAAAAAGAAGTAGTGACAGTAAATAAATTACTTACATATTGTACTGTATTAGTTATACCATATTCATTGCAAAATTTATTTTATATTAATTATAAAAGGTTGAAATGTTATGTCATGGAATATAGAGAACATAAAAATAATAAAAGAAAAAGTCACTGAAGAAGCATGCATTAATTTAACTAAAAAGAATAAAATATATACATTTTTAAATTGTTATTCTTACTATGTTTTTAGAAAAAACACTAACTCATTTAAGTATATAGATGCAATATTTTGTGATGGGATAATTTTTGAAAAAATGATGCGCTCTATAAAAATTAAAGCATCAAGAGTTAGTTTTGACATGACATCATTAGCTCCAATTGTTTTTAATCATGCAAGTGAGCATGATGAAACATTGGTCCTTATTGGTAGCGAAGAAGGTGTCGCAATGAGGGTAAAAGCTATATTAACTGAGAGCTTTGAGAATATAAAAATCATTGATGTAAGGCATGGTTTCTTTCTAAATGAAACGGAACGACTAGCATATATTGACTATATTATAAAAATTAACCCTACATATGTAATTGCTGGCATGGGAACACCACATCAAGAGAACTTTATAGTCGAATTGAAATATGCAGGTTGGCAGGGGATTGGTTTTACTTGCGGAGGTTTTCTCCATCAGACATGCAAGAAAGGCATTAACTACTATCCCAAATTAATTAATAAGCTAAATTTACGCTGGGCCTATCGGATTTGGGATGAGCCTAAATTACTAAAAAGATATGTTTTATATTACCCTTTGTCAGTTAGTGCATTTTACTATGACTATTTTAAATATTGCATTGTGAATTATTTTAGAAAATAATTTATTCTCAAATGTTAGATGATAACTATAAATTGATATTGTGCTGCATACTAACGGTGACGATATTAAATGTCGAAATTTTATACACTGTCTACATGGTGGAATAATGAATAGAATTGGTTATATACAAAATAAATATCCAGAGCAGCGATGCATTATTAATAAAACAAAAAATAATTATGTAAACTTATCTAGATTTAATTTTGCTCGCTATGCTTATTATATAGATAAATTACGCGGTGCAGACTTCTCTAACTTTCAGTTTATATTTATAGGTATAGTGCCGAGTAGCGTTAAAATGATGCACTTTTTTAATTTTATTACACCTCAAAAGAAAAACTGGGTTACAACATTTGAAACTAGCTTACCTCGCTGTAGAGAGCTAATAAGCATCCATCATAACCCAGATTATGTTGATGGAATCAAACGATGTCCTGCGGTGGAAAAAAAATTAAAATGGATTGCATCTGAACACTGTAAGGCTATTATTGCATTATCACAATCAGCAAAAAAAATCCAAAAAAATATTCTGAATGTTTATTCGGAGTATAAAGATACGATAGAGAATAAGATTCATGTTGTAGCTCCTCCTCAGAAAATATTGATATCGAATAATAGCAAAAAAGAATTAAATGAAACTGATGAAATTAGGGTTTTATTTGTTGGTGGAGATTTTTATAGGAAAGGTGGTGCAGAAACTGTAATAGCACTAAATAATATTGTGAGAAAAAATAATATTAAATTGAGCCTTACGGTGATTGGAGATCTAGCAAGAAAAAATAATTATGTATTAAAAGAATGGAAGGATGATGAGGGTTTTTACAAGAAGGTTTCAGAAATAATTGAGCAAGAACCATGGATAGTGCATCATCAATCTTTGAGTAATTATGAAGTACTTAACTTAATGCAGCAAAGTCATGTGGGCTTGCTTCCCACATGGTCAGATACATATGGATATTCAGTTTTAGAAATGCAAGCAAGCGGTTGTCCTGTAATAACTACAAACGTTAGGGCTCTCACAGAGATAAACAATGAACACTGTGGTTGGGTGATTAAGCTTCCTCTTAATAAATATTCAGAGCTAGCAATAGATTCACAAGAGAAAAAAGATAGTTTTCGAAATACAATTATCTCTGGGATTGAAAATGCAATACTAGAATTAAATTCTAAACGTGGATTGATACAAGTTAAAAGTACAAACTCTTTAGACAGGATAATTGCTCAGCACGATCCTGAAGATTATAAATCTCAATTAGAAAAAATTTATGATAAATGTTCGTAAAGCTATTCATTGGCTTGTAAATGAACGGGGGCAAGGCGGTTCGAATAAAGAAAAACACTCCCTTCAGAGAAGGGGCCTGCTTAAAAAAATTATATTAAGCACCATAGCAACCCCGTTTGTTATGGGGAATACACGTGCTGGAGTTGGGCATGACCTTGAAAAAGGAGAACATAAAAATGACAAAGATGATGAGGAGTTTGGCAACGAAGCACAAATAATGGACGGCAAAATTAATAGCATCAGAAGTATGAATAAAAAATTAGTAAGTATTCAAGATTTCATGTCTGACTATGAAATAGCGGATGCTAATTCTTCGAAACCAAGGTTGGACCATTCGAAGGCTTTAATTAAGGCTTTGCGAATCTCCCCACATGTTTATTTCCCTAATGTTAAGGGGTACTATCTAATAAAAGATGTTGTACTGCCAAAGGGCTGTTGGCTAGTTGGCTATTCTTCGCTTCCTTATACTGTTGAAAATAAAGAGGATATTCTTGGTGTTGGAGCAGGGATTGTGCTCGCTGATGGCGGGAAGGCTATTTTTAAGTTTAATACTAATGCAACGTTCTTTGGAATAGTCCAATATGGCGGGCCGTCTTACAAAATTGATGGACTACAGGTTGTAGACAAATCTTTAATAGGAACGTTTAGAGCTTTCTATTGCGGTTTTTATGGTTTTAGAATTGCTATTGGTGAAAACAATAGATACGTTGGAGTTGATTTAAACAGTTGTATGATTTCATCAAATTTTAGAGGTGTGCAAAATATACTAGACTCAAAAATTCAAGGCGGTACAATTAATAACAATCATGATGATGGGGTGAATTTACAAGAAGGAGCGAATGATAATGTATTTATAAATATAAAAAATGAGTGGAATCGAGGGAGTAACTACTCTGCATTCCGAGCGAAAAACAATGTAATTACATCTGGTATATGTGATAGAGCTGCTTTTTGCGGTGTCAAATCAATTGAGTCCACATGGATAATTAGTGGGGCAATTTTCAGAAGAAATGGTTCGAAAGCAGAGGAGTCAAAGGATTCTTCCCATTTTTACATGGAAGGAAAAGATGCAGAATTAATTCTTAATGGTGTTTACACCGCAATTGGACAAAATGACCATAAAGACGGTGTCGTTTCACCTGCATATAGCTTAACAACTTGCGGTAATTCCGAAAATCAAAAACTAATTATCACTGGGTGTGATTTAACAGGTTGTACAAAGAGGACTTGGAATCTTATTAGTATTCCTGCTAAATATGCTATCAGTGGTAACATTGGAATGAGTGATAGTGCCATTAAAAATTAATTGGTAGTTGTTAAGGGAAAAATAAGTTATATAAACATATTATCACCGATACTTTACATTTAAAATTAATGCTGCATATGTGGATTTTTATAACATCAAGGATGATACTATCGGGAAACTGTAGTAGATAAGGAATGATAATGACAGAAAGTAAAGTCACTAAGTCACTTCATCACTCTGTCATAAGGAGTATGGGAGGGCGTTATTTAAATTACATTTTTCAAGTTCTTTCACTTGTAATATATTCACGTCTCTTCCCTCCTGAAATATTTGGAATTGTAGCATCGATTCAGGTTTTCTATGTTTTCTTTCAATTGTTGTCAGAAGCTGGAATTGGACCAGCACTTATTAATGAAAATAATCTTTCAATCGAACAGAGAGATGGGATTTTTTCATTCACAATTTTACTAGGATGTGTTCTCTCCATTGTTTTTTATTCGGCTACCCCTTTATTAGTCTCATTTTATAATGATAGTGAAATTTCTCTGGCAGTACCTTATGTTGCGTTTAGTATTTTATTTTTCTGTGCATCCATTTTACCATTGGCAAGTATGCAAAAGGATAGGCAATTTATAAGAATTGGTGTTTGCGATGTGCTTAGTGAAATGGTTACGTTAATTTTGGTTTTGATTTTTTTCGCGTACTCAATATTTTCACCATTGATTTGTTTGTCTATTAAAGGTCTGCTTACTGCTTCATTTAGATTTTTATCATATTACATATCATCTAAGGATACTTTCTTCGGAAGAGCGAAGGTTGGAAAGGAAATTCATCAAATAAAAATCATATATCACTTTGCTATCTACCAATTTTTATTTAATTTTGTGAACTACTTCTCAAGAAACTTGGATAATATACTTGTTGGTAGATATTTAGGTATGTCATCACTTGGTATTTATGACCGAAGTTATCAACTGATGCGTTATCCATTAATGTTATTAACATTCGCGATGACACCTGCTATACAACCAGTTATACAAGGGAGTAAAGATTTATCTGTGATAGAAAGTGTCCATAGGGCTTTTTCTAGGCAACTAGCCATAATTGGCTCCTTTTTAGGTCTAGGTATATTTATCTGCTCTAAGGAAATAGTAGATATAATATTAGGTGACTCATGGTCAGATGTTGCAAGCATAATAAAAATATTAGCTCTTTCAATACCTGTGCAAGTCGTATTATCTACAAGTGGAAGTTTTTTTCAAGGAATGGGGAAAGCTAAAGTACTATTCAAAACGGGACTGTATTCCATGGGGATAATGGTCACGATGATCTTTATCGGTATAGTACAAAAAAACCTTGTGTCATTATCAATGTTAATTGTACTTGCATTTTATATTAATTTTTATATCAATTATTATATTATGTATAAAGAATGTTTTTCAAAGAGTTCAATAAAATATTTGACAATACATACTGTAATATTTTTGCTTTTTCTATCTATATGCATACTCTCTTATATTACGGGTTTTGAAAGTAAAGTATATATCAATAATTACGTATCAATACTGATCAAAGGAGTGCTTATTACAGCATTGTTCAGTCCTCTGTTGATTAATGTAGTCAAGGGTAAAATGATTAGCGATGATAGAAAAGAATAAATAGGCTTTATTTTAGTAGTGGTTAAGACATGTAATATCGAAAGCTAATTATGCTTCTTTGAGGTAGAATTATAGTTATAGAATAAAAGGTATTTTATAGTGTTATATTTTATTTGTTATTTAAATTGTACTGCTATCTTACCTGTTTTATTGCTTCGCTATTTTTGAATTATTATAGCAGCTAACCGATAGGCTTATCAATTAAGTGAATAAAATGATGTCGACTGTAAATCATACGAGACAAGCTAATGCATCAGTGATTTCACTTTTGCAAAGGATTTCTGATTTATCAATAATATATTTTAGTATACTAGCGTTGTGTTACATAAATAATGAAAGTTTTAGTATCCATAGTAATATCATTGCGTTATTAGCAATTGTTATATTCCAGTTAATCGGTGGTGTCTCTGACTTTTATCGCTCTTGGCGAGGAATGTCTTTATTTAAAGAGTTGCTAGGGTTTGTCAAGAACTGGTCTTTAAGTGCCATTATTACTGTAATTATAATGTTATTTACAGGGGGGCTTGAATACTTTAATATCGATGATTCATCTTTCCTTCTTTGGTATTTTTTAGTTCTGATATTTGGTTGCCTTGCTCGCTATCTTATAAGACTTACCATCAATTCTCTTCGTTCCATGGGATACAATACGAGAAATGTCGTTATAGTTGGGAGAACTTTACCTGGCGTTCATTTGGCTAAATCACTTACTTCGGCTCCTTGGCTCGGACTTTTGCTAAAAGGTTTTTATAGTAGCTCAGAGAGTACTATAACAAGTCAGGATAATGTGGTATATGATGCAGATGTCACATTTCTTGGTTCAATTGACCAAATGATCATGGATGCCAAGAGTGGGGATATTGACAAAATTTATATTGCATTACCAATGAAAAATGAAAAAGAAATAAAAAAAATAATGCATGAACTTGCAGATACAACTTGCTCAGTAATGTTAGTACCAGATTTATTTTCATTGGAGATATTAAAGCATCGTAGTGAAGAAGTAAATGGCATCCCTGTTCTTTCATTGTGCGATACACCCCTTACAGGGTTAAATCGTATAATTAAACGATTAGAAGATATCGTATTATCAGTAATCATTTTAATTTTTATTTCTCCTGTGCTATTTTCTATAGGATGTGCCGTTAAGTTTACTTCGAGTGGACCTATTTTATTCAAACAAAAGCGCTACGGTATGGATGGAAAGTCTATACAAGTCTGGAAGTTTAGAAGTATGACTGTCATGGAGGATGGTGCTAAAGTTACGCAAGCGACAAAGAATGATTCTAGGTTTACAGTGATAGGTGGTTTTTTAAGGAAAACATCATTGGATGAATTACCTCAATTCTTTAATACACTTATTGGTGATATGTCAATAGTTGGCCCTAGGCCACATGCCATTGCTCATAACGAAGAGTATCGAAAAATCATCCAAGGCTATATGTTACGCCACAAAGTTAAGCCAGGGATTACTGGTTGGGCACAAATAAATGGTTGGCGTGGTGAGACAGATACAAACGAAAAAATGGAAAAAAGAATCCAGTATGATCTTGAATATATAAGGAATTGGAGTTTGTGGTTAGATTTAAAGATAATTTTCTTGACTGTTTTTAAAGGATTTATAAATAAATCAGCTTATTAGATTGCTAGCTATATCGAAATAAATGCACTTCGTTTTATTCTTAGTGTTTAAAGGATAACGATCCGTGCGGATAATCTATACATGACGCTTGAATTTAATGATGTTCAAGATAAATCCACTGTTAATAGAAATATAGAGTTTATATGAGCGATAAAATTACTGTCACATCTCCTTTATTACCTCCTCTGGAAGAGTTTATTCCTTACTTGGAGAAGATTTGGGAGAAAAAATGGCTAACAAATAATGGCACATATCACCAAGAGTTAGAAAAAAAGTTAGCCGAATATTTAGATACGGAATATATAAGCTTATTTTCAAATGGTACATTAGCATTAATAACTGCTCTACAGGCTCTCAGAATTAGCGGAGAAGTAATAACCACGCCGTACAGTTTTGTAGCTACAACTCATTCCCTTTGGTGGAATGGAATAAAGCCAGTTTTTGTTGATATCGATCCAGTTACGTTTAACTTGGATCCGGAAAAGATCGAGGCTGCAATTACACCGAAGACTACAGCTATTATGCCGGTACATGTCTATGGAAATCCATGTGATAATAAAAAAATCATGGACATTGCCGAGAAATATAATTTAAAAGTCATTTATGATGCAGCGCATGCATTTGGAGTTAAATCGGATGGTGAGTCTGTTTTAAACTGGGGAGACTTATCTATTTTAAGCTTTCATGCTACCAAAACATATTCTACGATTGAAGGTGGTGCAATTATTTGCAAAGATAGGAAAATGAAACAGCACATTGATGATTTAAAAAATTTTGGTTTTAGAGATGAAGTTACTGTGGTTGCTCCTGGCATAAATGCCAAAATGAATGAAGTTCAGGCTGCTTTTGGATTGTTGTCCCTAAACTATGTTGATCAAGCAATAAGTCAACGCAAAGTTGCCTTCGAGGAGTATTTGACCTTATTAGGTGATTTTGATGGTATAAAGTTACCAATTTTATCTGACAATGTGGTCTATAATTATTCTTATTATCCTATTATTGTCGACTCAGCTCTATATGGAAGAAGTAGAGATGATCTTTATAATCATTTAAAAGATAATGATGTACTAGGTCGTAGATATTTTTATCCTTTGATTTCTGATTTTTCAACCTATAGAGGGTTACCATCATCAGATCCATCAAATCTACCAAACGCAAGACAAATTTCCGATAATGTTATTTGTCTACCTCTTCATGCCAGTTTGTCTAGCAATGATATTGCTAAAGTTGCTAACTTAATAATTAATTATCGTAAAAAATAAAGCTGGAGACAATTGTGGGATGGTTATCTTTAAATGACTTAAAAAAAGTCGGGTTCAAATCTTTTGGTAATAATGTATTAATATCGGATAAGGCATCATTCCACAATACTAGTAACATTACTATCGGTAGTAATGTTAGAATTGATGATTTCTGCGTGATATCTGCTGGAAGTGATGGTGTAATAATTGGGGATTTTGTACATATTGCTGTTTATAGTTCCATTATTGGAAAAGGAGCTATTACAATTAAGGATTACTGCAATATATCATCAAGAGTAAGTATATACTCAAGTTCTGATGATTATTCAGGTGAGTTTATGACAAACCCAATGATTCCAGCAGATTTGACAAATGTTCATCATCAAGAAGTTACATTAGAGAAACATTGTATTGTTGGATCTGGTTCTGTTATTTTACCAGGAGCTAAATTAGATGTTGGTGTAGCTATCGGAGCATTAAGTCTCATAAAAGGAACTTGCAATCAATTCACCATTTATGCAGGGGTTCCTGCGAAGATAATCGGTCTTAGGAAGATGAATATCCTTGAATTAGAGAAAAAAATAAATGATCGTTCTTAATTTTGTAGTGAGGCTTTAACTATAATATGATTTTACATTTGGCTGCAGATGAGAAATTCATAGATGATGCGATCTCCCAATTTGATGCTGTCAATGAGGGGGTTAATGAGTATTGGGTAATATCAAAGAAAGAAACTCCTGAATTTGTCAAAAGTAAACGGGTAAAAGTATTTTCTTTCCAAAAATTTCTAATAATGTGCATTCTTGGTAAACTCAATAATTTTGACGCAATCATATTTCATTCTCTTACTCAGCCAGCCAAAATAGCTTGTCTATTTAGTTCTGCTAGAGTAAAGAAAGCTTGGATAGGTTTTGGTTTTGATTATTATAGCATTATAGAAAATGACGAACTTTGTGTCTTGAAACCTGAGACTAGAAAAATTGCAATTGATATCTATGGAAACGCTAAACCTAACTCACTTGTAAGTTCTATTATAAAAAAAATAATTTCAATACTCTTTAATCCAAAAAGTATTGATTATTTTTCCCCTGTTTTATTTAGTGAGTTTAGCTTGGTCTCAGAAAAGTTCAATTGCGAAATGAATTATGTTGATTGGAACTATTGTGGCTTCGTTAATACTCTTCATTTGCTAGGTGATCTTAAGGTTAATTATGATAGTAAAAAGGTTCTTTTAGGGAATAGTTGTACACCAACGAATAATCATATTGATGCTTTTAAGGACGTATTTAATTTTGGGTTGGGGTATAAAATAGTGGTTCCACTGAGTTATGGTGACACTAATCTCTATAAAGATAAAATTGTTAGATTGTTTTACGAATCTTTTAAATCTGAAGATTTACAGTTATTAACTGACTTTATTTCATTCGATGAATATGTAAATTTGCTGCAGGATTGTCCTTTTGTTGTAATGAATCATCTTAGACAACAAGGGTTGGGTAACATTATCATATCTCTGTTTGTAGGTGCATACGTTTTTTTAGATAAGGCTAATCCTTTATATGCATTTTTATCGGAAAGTGGTTTTGATATTTACAGTATTGATGATATAAAAACTGTTCATTCACTACCAAAACCCGATGTTACGAAAAATAGAAGTATAATTCTTTCAATTTGGGGCGCTGAGGCTCAATTTTCTAAAACTGAAAGGTTTATTAATATAATGACATCTAATGATTCCGATGTTGTAATAAATTAAGTTATATGCATTTTTAAAGAATAGCGTTGTAAGTTCATAAAGTATCATAGTCATTAATGACTCTGTTGTTAATGTTTAATAGACAATGTTATTACGTAGGAAATTATATTGGTTTGTCATTAGTAGTTAATAACTGTGTGGACAATCTATAGCTCACATTGTGTAGCTACTCTGAGGGGAATATGAAAATTCTTATTACCGGTGGTGCTGGTTTTATTGGTTCTGCCTTAGCGCGATATATTATTAACGAAACTAAAGATCAAATCTTGATCATAGATAGCCTTACTTATGCAGGTAATCTCGAGTCTTTAGCCTCGATAGCACAAAGTGACTGTTACAGGTTTGAACATTTAGATATTTGTAATCGAGCCAAGTTAGACCATATTTTTGCCGAATTCCAACCTGAGGCGGTAATGCACCTGGCTGCTGAGAGTCACGTTGATCGCTCTATTGATGGTCCTGATGCTTTTATAGAAACCAATATTTTGGGAACTTATACGCTTCTTGAAACTGCCCGCAAGTATTGGCAAACTTTGGGGGAGCAGGCAAAGAAAACCTTCCGCTTCCACCATATTTCGACCGATGAAGTGTATGGCGATCTGCACGGTACCGATGACTTATTCACTGAAACCACACCTTATGCACCAAGCAGTCCTTATTCTGCTTCTAAAGCTTCAAGCGATCACCTAGTCAGAGCTTGGCTACGCACTTACGGGTTGCCAACGATCGTAACGAACTGCTCCAATAACTATGGCCCTTATCACTTCCCAGAAAAACTGATCCCGCTAACCATCCTTAATGCGCTTGAAGGTAAAGCATTGCCAATTTATGGCAATGGTGCTCAAGTGCGTGACTGGCTGTATGTAGAGGATCACGCACGGGCTCTGTACAAAGTTGTCTGTGACGGTGAAGTAGGTGAAACGTACAACATTGGTGGCCATAACGAGCGCAAAAATATTGAAGTTGTGCAAACGATCTGTCGTATTTTGGATGTTATGGTGCCGAATAAACCCCGTAACCTAGTTATGTATGAAGAATTGATCACCTTTGTTACCGATCGTCCCGGACATGATATGCGTTATGCAATTGATGCTTCGAAAATAGAACGAGAACTCGGCTGGAGCCCTCAGGAGACTTTCGAAAGTGGAATTCGAAAAACTGTTGAATGGTATTTAGCAAATGAAGAATGGTGGCGTCGTGTTAAGGATAACTCCTACAAAAGTGAACGCTTAGCGCTAACCCGTTAATTTAATCTAGGAAAGTGAATATGAAAGGAATTGTTTTAGCTGGTGGGTCTGGAACTCGTCTGTATCCCATCACTCGCGGTGTATCCAAGCAATTACTCCCTATTTATGATAAACCAATGATCTACTATCCGCTCTCTGTACTGATGCTGGCAGGGATCAGAGATATTCTAATCATATCAACGCCTGATGATATACCCTCTTTCAAACGCTTACTTGGTGATGGCAGTCGCTTCGGAATAAAACTCAGCTACGAGATTCAGCCTAGTCCAGATGGGCTTGCACAGGCTTTCCTCATTGGTGAAGAGTTTATAAATAGAGAACGATGTGCATTGGTTCTTGGGGATAATATTTTCTTTGGTCAAAGTTTCAGCACGAAGCTTGAAAGCGTTGCTAAACGAGAAGTTGGTGCTACGGTATTTGGTTATCAGGTGATGGATCCTGAACGGTTTGGTGTTGTCGAGTTTGACGGAAAGTTTAGTGCTCTTTCACTTGAAGAAAAGCCTACTGCTCCCAAGTCGAACTGGGCTGTTACAGGATTATATTTCTACGATGCAGCTGTGGTGGAAATGGCCAAAAATGTTAAACCATCTCACCGTGGCGAACTAGAGATTACTACTCTGAATCAAATGTATCTTGAAGCAGGCCAGTTGAATGTTGAATTACTTGGTCGCGGTTTCGCTTGGTTAGATACTGGTACTCATGATAGCCTTATTGAAGCGTCACAGTTTATTCATACAATTGAGAAACGCCAAGGTTTTAAAGTTGCTTGTTTGGAAGAAATTGCATTTCGTAAAGGCTGGCTTTCTCGTGAGCAAGTTGAGGAAGAAGCTAAGTTGTTAGGAAAAACGCTTTATGGAAAATATTTATCGCATGTTATTGGTGAGCGCTCGGACATAAATAAAAGTTAAGTGTAAATATAATTTCAAGTCTGGTTTAATGCACTTTTTAAAACAAGGTTATTAATGTCGTAATGTGATGCTTCAATTCTCCTTTATTAATAAAGTTACGATAATCCAGACTGTATTTTTTTTGCTAATATCTTTTTCTTTTCGGCTATAATTTATTTTAAAAATTCAATTTTTTTGTCATTATAGTGTTCTTCTCTTATTTAATGATTTTATGCCAGTCGTTATTTGTATATGAGTGGCATTACATTCTCATAACCTCCGATCATTAGATGAGGAATGTTAGCCAACTTTAAGTTTTGATGACATTTTTTTGTGTTCAACAATATATTCATTTTTTGCTAATCGAGTTAAATTATGTCTTCAAATGTAACGGCTTTTAGGCATGACATCAATGGACTCAGAGCTTGGGCTGTCATTGCTGTTGTTTTGTTCCATTTTGGCATCCCTTGCTTCGGCGGTGGGTTTGTCGGTGTAGACGTATTCTTTGTCATCTCTGGCTTCCTTATGACAAAAATCATCGTCAATGGCCTTGAAGCAGACAAGTTTTCAATATGGAAGTTTTACCTTGCGCGAGCCAGAAGGATCATACCAGCACTCGTTGCCTTGTGTCTGTGCCTATTGGCCTTGGGTTGGTTTTGGCTCCCCACGGCAGATTATAAAACGCTCTCTATCCATGCACTATCAGCTATTTTCTTCATTTCAAATATCAAGTTTTGGAGGGAGGCTGGATACTTCGACGCTGCATCCCATGAAAAGTGGCTACTTCATACCTGGTCTTTATCCGTTGAATGGCAGTTCTATTTGATATTACCGATTGCTTTCATGGTAATGTGGCATTTCTGGAAAACAAATGGGATTAAGTTTGTTATTTTTGCTGGCTGTATTCTTTCCTTTGCATTGTCAAGCTATCTGGCCTTTAAAACGCCTGCAGCTGCATTTTTCTTATTGCCTACCCGTGCATGGGAAATGCTGGCCGGCGGTGCGGTCTGGTGGGGTACTCGTAATGCCACAATTTCAGCGCCAAAAGCAAAACAGATCGAACTTCTTGGCTTTATTTTAATAAGCGCGTCAATTGTGCTTTTTAACCCTTCACTTGCGTGGCCGGGCCTGAATGCAGCAGTTCCTGTTATAGGGGCGATGCTCGTCCTGGGAGCTGGCCGCCAAAACTCAATATTTACATCCAATTTCATTGCCGAACGACTAGGTGTATCGTCCTATTCGATATATCTTTGGCATTGGCCGGTAGTGGTTTTGTTGACATATACTGAAACTGCACACCAGTGGCAGTGGATAGTTATCGGGATCATCGTCAGCCTCGTGCTTGGCGAACTATCCCTGCACCTGATTGAAAACCCAGCACGCAGAAGGCTATCAAAACAAACACCATGGGGGAACGTATTAACAATAGCTCTATGCATGGTGATCATCAGCGCAGCATCACTCGCCATCTATAAAGTTAATTTTGTAAGCCGCGTCCCCGCGAAGATTGATCTTATCGCAAACGAAAGCTACAACATCAAACCTAGCCGGGATAAGTGTTTCTCGACATCAGGTACAACCTCCAATGCTTGTGTATACGGGGGAAGTGATATCAAGGCGATTGTTGTTGGTGATAGCCACGCTGACGCCATGACAACTGCGGTACAAGCTGCACTTCCATCAAAGAGTTATGGTGTATTAGACCTGACTTATGCTAATTGCCCAACTATTTATAGTGCAAAGGTTATTCCAGGAGAAGCTCCTGATAACCAGCATTGCTTTGAGTACAATCAGTGGGAAAAAAAGAAGTTGGCCACTATGGATAAATCCATTCCTGTGGTCATCATAAACAGAACTTCAGCATATGCATTTGGACAACATAACATTCTAGAAAAGATGAATAGACCAATTGTCTACTTCTCGTCTGTTTTCCGTACACCAACTCCTGAATTTTTGAGTGAATTTGAAAAGGGACTTATTGATACTGTGTGTGAAATTGCTTCAACTCGCCCGGTGTTTATGGTTCGTCCTATTCCGGAGATGATGTTTGATGTTCCAAAAACGTTGTCTAGAGCGATGATGTTTGGCAAGGAAACACCACATATTTATTTAACCGAAACAGATTACATGAAGCGTCATTCCTTTGTCTGGGAGGCTCAGGACAAGGCAGCAAAAAAATGTGGCGTAAAGATACTTAATCCATTACCGCTGTTGTGCAAAAATGGAATATGTGGAAGCATGCATGATGGTAGACCTATTTATTACGATGATGATCATTTAGGTGAGTATGGTAATAAGATTTTGGTCCCTATGTTTCAGAAAATTTTCTGAAAACTTAAAGGGGCATTATTTCTACTGGGGTTGTTTGTTTTAGGAATTGTTTGTTATATTGTTTTTGGTTAGTAAATCTTAAACTATAATTTCATGTTTTGATGTCAATAATGTGGTTTTTTACTCTATGATGTGTATGAGTAACAGAGTTGCTTCATGTATGATTGGCGGTTACCATTCATAAACGATGATAGTTTAGCTGCTTGATCTTTTCAGAAAGGTAAAATCTGTTGTTACATCAAAATAAGAGCTCTGTTAGACTGATCCCTTTTTAAATATGTTTAATATGGCTGAATATGGTTCCTGGGCAGAGGATTTGCTAAACTTGCTAGTCGCTAAACTTTTAATGAGTAGAATAGAAGGCTACAGGTTTCTGATTCTATGCGCGCCCAGCGCGCACAAAAGGGGTAACAATGGCAATTCTAGTCACCGGCGGAGCTGGCTACATCGGTTCCCACACCGTTCTGGCCCTTCTGGAACGTGGAGAAGAGGTTGTCGTCCTAGACAACCTATCGAACTCATCCGAAGAGTCACTGCACCGTGTGGAGCAGCTAACGGGCAAAGCAGCCATCTTCTACCAAGGCGATATTCAAGATCCGGAGTGTCTGAACCGTATCTTCGACGGCCACCGTATCTCGGCGGTGATCCACTTTGCTGGCCTCAAAGCGGTAGGGGAGTCAACCCGCAAACCGTTAGAGTATTATCAAAACAACGTCTCTGGCACCCTGGTGCTCCTGGATGAGATGCGTCGTGCCGGAGTTCATCAGTTTATCTTCAGTTCCTCAGCCACTGTGTATGGTGCTAATTCCCCAGTCCCTTATGTAGAAACCACACCTATTGGCGGTACGACTAGCCCGTATGGCACATCCAAACTGATGGTTGAGCAAATCCTGCAGGACTTTGCTAAGGCAGAGCCGCAGTTCTCGATTATCGCTTTACGTTACTTCAACCCAGTCGGTGCCCATGAGTCTGGCCTGATCGGCGAAGATCCTAATGGCATCCCTAATAACCTGTTGCCATACATCTCGCAGGTTGCTATTGGCAAGCTGGAGAAGCTGGGTGTTTTCGGCGGTGATTATCCAACGGAAGACGGTACCGGTGTGCGTGACTACATTCACGTGATGGATCTGGCTGAAGGCCACCTGATGGCCATGGATCATCTGAAGAAGGTCGAAGGGTTCAAAGCTTATAATTTGGGAGCTGGTGTTGGGTTCTCCGTGCTGGAGATGGTGCATGCTTTCGAGAAAGCCTCCGGTGTTGCTATCCCTTATCAGATCTTGCCGCGCCGCGATGGTGATTTGCCAGCCTTCTGGGCCGACGCCAACCTGGCTCGCCAAGAACTGGGCTGGGAGGTGAGTCGTGGTATCGATGAGATGATGCGTGATACCTGGAACTGGCAGAAGAACAACCCACAGGGATACGCTAGTAAAAACTAAGAAAATTCTTTAATATAACGCATTCTTAAAAGCCCATTTATGGGCTTTTTTTTCGCCCTTGCAATGATAAGGCGGCTATCAATTTGCAGGCTTTGTTACAGAATTTGGGAATTTCTTCCCTCTTAATTAATTGATATAAAATAAATTTTCTGATAGAGCAGGCGTGTAGCTCAATAAACCAACAAACGTATTCAGATTAAACTGAAAGAGCGGACAATGTACAGGTGTTTTGCCCGCTTAGGTGGTAGCATACTCAACAAAAATCTCGTCCAATGGGCACAAGTACGCGTTTAAGTAATGATCGTGTGCCTTGTTGTATGCTTAACTTAGCGTAAGGATTGGACAAAACGTAAAATTTATACTTTATTTTCAGTCTATTGGTAGCTGTTGAGCCAAGGGCGGTAGCGTGCTTTTTTGATCTGGCAGTGAGTAAGATGGTTTTTTGACCTCGCCTCTACGGCCAACCATTATACTTTATGATGTAACAAAGTATGACGGTTTGTGTGAAAATCGGAATAATGACATACTGACTGCCAAGAGGATTAAGACTGAGTGATGACCTAAGAAAGCGAGTTAAAGACTGCGATTGGCGTATTTTTATTAAGTGATTGTATTACTTGAAGCTTTTTAGCTTAACGTAATAAAGGATAAATAATGTTACTACCCGTAATTATGGCAGGCGGCACTGGCAGTCGTTTATGGCCAATGTCCCGTGAACTCCATCCCAAGCAATTCCTGCGTTTGCATAGCATCCATTCAATGCTGCAAGAAACGTTAAAGCGGCTTGATGGTGTCGGCGTCAGTGAGCCTGTTGTAATCTGTAACGAAGATCATCGCTTTATGGTTGCTGAACAACTTCGGCAGATCGACATGTTATCGCATAACATCATTTTGGAACCGGTAGGGCGCAATACGGCTCCAGCGATCGCTCTGGCCGCATTGAATGCTATTGCCCAGGGCAATGACCCTATCATGTTGGTGCTGGCGGCCGACCACATTATCAATGATGTCGAAGCATTCCATCGTGCCATTGACCTGGCACTACCACATGCAGCTGCAAAGAGTCTGGTCACTTTTGGTATCGTCCCCACCGGGCCTGAAACGGGTTACGGGTATATTCAACGTGGGGAATGTAAGAATGGTTCGGTGGCTGCGCCTGTTCAACGGTTTGTAGAAAAGCCTGACAGCGAGACGGCACAAAGCTATATCGAGACCGGTGAATACTACTGGAATAGCGGCATGTTCATGTTTCGTGCCAAGCGCTATCTGGAAGAGCTGGAGAAATTCCGCCCAGATATCCTTGCGGCTTGCCGCGATGCGCTTGCTAACACTGAATGCGATAAAAACTTTATCAATGTTGATCGCGATGCGTTTTCTGCCTGCCCGGATGACTCGGTTGACTATGCGGTAATGGAGAAGACTCACGATGCGGTGGTCATTCCCCTGGATGCTGGTTGGAGTGACGTCGGATCTTGGTCGGCGTTGTGGGAAGTAAGTAAGAAAGACTCGGCGGGTAATGCTCTGACCGGGGATACTTTCCTCTATGACTCCCGTGACTGCTACATCAACACTGACGAGAAGCTGGTCGCTGCTGTAGGTGTAGAAAACCTGGTGATTGTTAACACCAAAGATGCCGTTCTGGTAGTAGATAGATCTAAGGTTCAAGATGTTAAAAAGATTGTTGAACATCTGAAGAAGAATAAGCGTAGTGAATACCGTCGGCATCGTGAGGTGTATCGTCCATGGGGCCGTTGCGACATTTTGGTCGCCGAGAAACGTTTTAACGTCAATCGTATTACTGTGAATCCGGGTGAGGCGTTCTCTTTGCAAATGCATCACCATCGCGCTGAGCATTGGGTCGTGCTTTCCGGCACCGCGAGAGTGACTACTGGCGATAAGACGTTCTTGATTACCGAGAATCAGTCAACATTTATCCCGGTTGCGGTTATCCATCGTTTAGAAAACCCAGGCAACATTCCGTTAGAATTGATTGAGATTCAGTCAGGTTCTTATCTTGGGGACGATGACGTTATCCGCATAAAAGATCACTACGGGCGTTGCTAATTTTTGAGGTTTTAATGAACAGTTTAACATGCTTTAAGGCTTATGATATTCGCGGTCAACTTGGTGAAGAGTTAAACGAAGATATTGCTTACCGCATCGGGCGAGCCTATGGCGAATATTTAAAGCCAAAGCGCATTATCGTGGGTGGCGATGTGCGTTTGACTAGTGAAGCATTAAAATTGGCTTTGGCTAACGGCCTGCGTGATGCCGGAGCCGATGTTTATGACATTGGGTTAAGTGGAACAGAAGAAGTTTACTTTGCCACATTCCATCTCAATATGGATGGTGGAATCGAGGTTACAGCAAGCCATAACCCTATGAACTATAACGGTATGAAGCTGGTGCGTGAGAATGCACAACCGATCAGTGGCGACACAGGCCTGTTTGCGATTAAGGAATTGGCCGAAGTGAATAACTTCGCTCCGGTTGATGAAAGCAAACGTGGTAGCTATCAGCAGATTTCCATTCTGAATGATTATGTAGATCATCTGTTAGGGTACATTGATACCAAGACGCTAAGCCCAATGAAGTTGGTGATCAACTCAGGGAATGGTGCTGCCGGCCATGTGATCGATGAGATTGAACGGCGTTTCAAGCAAGATAATGTGCCCGTTTCCTTTGTTAAGGTCCATAACCAGCCGGACGGCCAATTCCCAAATGGCATTCCCAACCCCTTGTTGCCAGAGTGTCGTGCTGATACCGCAAAAGCGGTATTAGAGCACCAGGCTGATATGGGGATCGCGTTTGATGGCGATTTCGATCGCTGTTTCCTATTTGATGAAAACGCAACCTTCATTGAAGGCTACTATATCGTTGGTTTATTGGCGGAAGCATTCCTGCAAACCACCCCAGGCGCGAAAATTATTCATGACCCTCGTCTATCCTGGAATACCATTGATATTGTCAGCCAGGCTGGTGGTACAGCGGTAATGTCTAAGACCGGTCATGCGTTTATCAAAGAGCGTATGCGTAAAGACGATGCCGTTTATGGCGGGGAAATGAGTGCTCATCACTACTTCCGTGATTTTGCCTACTGTGATAGTGGGATGATCCCATGGTTGTTGGTAGCAAGTTTGCTTTCGGCTAAAGGAAAGGCGTTGAGCCAGTTGGTTGGGGAGCGTATTGCCCAGTACCCGTGTAGCGGGGAGATCAATTATAAAGTCAGCAGCGCTGAAAGCCTGCTAAAAGAAATAGAAATTATTTATGGGCATAATGCAGTCGTTGACAAAACTGATGGTCTTTCAATTGAGTTCCATAATTGGCGTTTTAACGTTCGCTGCTCTAATACCGAAGCCTTACTAAGGCTTAATGTTGAAGCCAAGAGTGATAGAAATATAGTTTCAAAGAAAGTTAAAGAGATTGAAGCTATCATCAAAGGGACTAGCAATGTTTAATATGATAAAAGGACTATGGCAATACCGTAGCTTTATCTTGGGTAGTATTAAACGTGAATTTCAAACTAAATATAGAAATTCATTGTTAGGGGCAGTATGGAATGTCCTGAATCCTTTGGCTATGATTGTTATTTACACGGTTATTTTCTCTCAAATAATGCGGGCCAAATTACCTGGCGTAGATCATACATTTGCTTATAGTATCTATCTCTGTGCTGGGATTTTAAGCTGGGGTTTATTTGCTGAAATAATTTCTCGATCACAGGTTATGTTCGTTGATAATGGCAATCTGCTTAAGAAGATTAACTTTCCGCGGATATGCATTCCTACAATCATCGTTGGAAGTTCGCTGCTAAACTTTTTTATTGTATCTTTCATCTTTTGTGTTTTTTTAATAATTAGCGGTTATTTCCCTGGTTGGGTAATACTCTCACTAATACCCGTTATTGCCGTTTTGATTCTTTTTGCTATTGGGCTCGGTTTGACGATTGGTGTCCTCAACGTCTTCTTTAGTGATGTTGGGCAGTTTTTTGGCATCTTTTTGCAGTTTTGGTTCTGGCTTACTCCGATCGTTTACTCGGTAACTATTTTACCGGAAAACTTCCGCGGTTTTATTGAATACAATCCGCTGGCGGGGGTCGTCATGGCTTGCCAAACGGTCTTGGTTAAAGGTGAGTTGCCTGATTGGTATGGGATTTTGCCCGCAGCAATCATTGGTGTGTTGCTTTGCATTTTTGGGATGCGCCTATTCCAAAAGCGTGCGGCAGAAATGGTGGATGAACTTTAATGAGTACTATCAGTGTAAGTAATATTGGGAAGGCATTTAAACAATATCCTAATCGCTGGGCGCGTCTTATAGAGTGGTTCTGCCCTGGTAATGTCGTAAAGCATCAGATGAAATGGGTACTGCAGGATATCAATTTCACCGTAAATCCTGGTGAAGCCGTAGGTATTATTGGTATAAATGGCGCGGGTAAAAGTACTTTACTCAAGATGATCACCGGTACCAGTCAGCCAACCAAAGGGCATATCCATATTTCAGGTCGCGTTGCCGCATTATTAGAGTTGGGCATGGGATTTCATCCGGATTTCACCGGTCGCCAAAACGTTTATATGGCGGGTCAATTGCTGGGGTTACATGGGGATGAGATTTCCAGGCTGATGCCGGAGATTGAAGCATTTGCAGAAATTGGTGAATATCTTGATAGCCCAGTAAGAGTTTATTCAAGCGGCATGCAGATGCGTTTGGCATTTAGCGTGGCGACAGCCATCAGACCGGACGTTCTGATTGTTGATGAAGCGCTTTCCGTTGGCGATGATTATTTTCAACATAAAAGTTTTGAAAGAATACGTGAATTTCGTCGGCAAGGAACAACGTTGTTAATCGTTTCTCATGATAAACAAGCCATACAAAGTATCTGTGACCGAGCAATCCTTCTCAATGCGGGACGTATTGAGATGGAAGGTGAACCTGAAGCCGTTATGGATTATTATAATGCATTGTTGGCCGCCAAACAGAATCAAAAAGTTGAGCAAAAAATTACCGCTGAAGGTAAGGTTCAAACCATTTCTGGAACTGGGGAGGCTGAAGTTTCCGAGATATCGTTACTGGACAGTGATAATCGAAAGGTTGAATTTGTTAACGTCGGCCAAGCTGTGACTTTGCATATCGAAGTGAAAGTCAATAAAGATATCCCTCGATTGGTTTTAGGATATGGTATTAAAGATCGTTTAGGTCAAGTGTTGTATGGCACAAATACTGATTTGAAAAAGAGCGTTATTGAGAATGTTAAGACTGGTACTACGTTGGTTTATGACTTCAGCTTTGACGCAAACCTTGGCCCTGGCAGCTACTCCGTACAAACCGCGTTGGTAAGTACTGATACTCATTTAGTCAATAACTATGAGTGGCGTGATTTGGCATTGCTTTTTAATGTTGTGAATATTGATAAGGCTAATTTTGTCGGGCTAACGTGGTTAGATCCAAAAATAGGGATTCATCAAAAATGAGTTTTATTTCTTATGCGCAGAATTTAGAGGATGTGGTGCTTTGGAAAGCACTGAAGAATGTGAAGAATGGTTTTTATATTGATGTAGGAGCAAATGATCCTATTATCGATTCCGTGACTCGCTCCTTTTATAATCTAGGCTGGCGTGGGATCAATGTTGAACCTATCCTTGGTCATTTCAATGAGCTTGTCGCCGATCGACCTGAAGATATAAACCTTAATTGTGCGTTAAATGAATGCTCTGGTCAGTTGGAAATTTGGGAGTGCGATATTCGTGGCTGGGCGACTCTTGATAAAGAAGTTGCGAAAGCGCATGAAGCAGAAGGGCATAATGGCCAATGGCACCAGGTTACGGTAAGAACTTTAGCCGATGTTTGTGAGGAATATCAGCCTGAAAATATTCACTTTTTGAAGGTTGATGTTGAAGGTTTAGAAATTTCGGTTTTAAAAGGGAATGATTGGGATAAGTTTCGGCCATGGGTCGTGGTGGTGGAATCGACTTTCCCAAATACTCAAATTGAAACGCACTCTGAAGTTGAAGAGTTGCTTATTGGAAATAACTATCTCTTTGCGTATGCTGATGGACTTAATCGCTTTTATGTCGCGCTTGAGCACCAAGATCTTGTCGCGTCACTTAAATATCCACCTAGTGTTTTTGATGACTACCAAACGTACAATGAGTATACGGCATTGAAAAACGCTGAAGTACTTAGCCAAAAGCTGGATAATTATAAACAAGAATATAATGACGCTTTGGCTAAAATCCTCACGATGCTGAATGATAAAAATGACAAGCTTGATGGTTTGGCCGTAGGGTTAGGGGAAGTTTCCAACCGTTTAAATCACGCAGAAAAATATCAGGATCTGGTTCATAAAACATCATCATTAACCGCAGAAAATGAGAGAGTACATACTGCTTATAGCGCGCTCTCTCAGGCATATGATGGCGCTAATGAACGCATTTATGCTCTAAAGCAAGAGATTGAACAGCTCCGTAAACACTTCGATCAAATTTACTGTAGTACTTCATGGCGCATAAGTTCTCCGGTTCGTTTGTTGGGAAGACTGAAAAATAGAAACGCTCCGTCCTCTCAAACACCAAGCGTAGGGCTGCTGAAACGAGGGTTGAGAAAGTTATCCCGGATAGCCAATCAAAACCCAAGGTTAAGGATGCTGGTAGTTCGTACCTCTAAAAAATTAGGGTTGTACACCGCGCTACGCAATCTTTACCTCAGAATTTTGCTGGGAAGTACCCCAAACACTGCGTTTTCTGCAAAGGATGTTTTAGCGGCGCAAAGTAATACGTTCTCATCGTTTAAGTCTTCTGACTCTCTCAGTATTGATGAATTGCACCGAAGAATTAAAAAAGAACTTGAAGTCAATAAGGACGAAGGGTGAAATCAGTGAAATATCATAATCAATACACTGAGTTGAAAGACTTTAAAGGGTTGCGCGTTGCGGTTTTAGCGACAGAATCGGCAAAAGGTGAAGTAGGAGGGGCTGAACGCTTCTATCAAGGGCTACTTGGCGGTCTACTCGAGATTGGCTGTGTCGCTGAAATTATTCCGGTTATAGCAGACGAATCTTCCTTTGAGCAGATAGGCAATAACTATCAGTATTGCCGTGATCTTGATTTGACGCGTTTTGATGCCGTTATTTCGACCAAGACGCCGACCTTTGCTGTCAATCACCCTAACCATGTGATGTATTTAGTGCATACGGTTCGCGTATTTGACGACATGTTCAGTGAGTCATTCCCGGGTAATGATCCTGTTCGGATGGCTGAGCGAGCGATTTTGCATCAATGGGATTTTGAGGCGATTTCGAAGGCTAAAGCTAAATTTACCATTGGTCACGAGGTTTCTAATCGTCTATATCGTTGGCGTGGTATTCATTCAGAGGTCATTCACCCTCCGTTAGGTGTCAATGGTTTCAGACAAGGACAAACCGGCAACTACTTTTTCCTTCCAGGGCGGCTTCACCCTTGGAAGCGGGTTGATTTGGCTATTAAGGCTGTAAAAGCTTCGAAGTTGCCTATGCGCCTGGTTATTTCAGGGATTGGTGAAGCGGAAAGTGATCTTAAGTCGTTGGCTGCTGGTGATAACAGAATTGAGTTCGTTGGCAGGCTAAGCGATGAAGAGTTGTTAGCTTACTATGCTGATTCGCTAGCCGTTGCTTTTGTGCCAAAGAAAGAAGATTACGGCTATGTCACACTGGAAGGATTCGCCAGTGGTAAGCCGGTAATCACTTGCTCTGACTCTGGTGAACCGACTTATTTCGTCAAGCATAAAGAAACCGGGCTAATTTGTGAGCCCACCGCTGAGAGCCTGCGTGATGGATTTGAATGGTTATTCAATAACACATCACAAGCGGCCGCAATGGGGCAGCAGGGATACGATGTAATTCAAGGCATGTCTTGGGCTACCGTTGGTAAACAGCTAATTTCTGCGGCAATGGCTCCTGATGTAGCCCTGAAGCAAGAAGCTGCGAACGTACTCATCACGGATATGCAGCCTATTGATCCGCCTATTGGGGGAGGGCGTTTGCGTCTGCTCGGTCTCTACCATAATTTGGGAACGGATATTAAGGCCACCTATGTTGGTTCATATGACTGGCCAGGCGAAAAGTATCGTAAGCACCAACTCAGCCCGGGTCTGGAAGAAATTAATGTCCCCCTGAGTGATGAGCACCACCTGGCTGCGCAACAATGGGCGACCCAAGCGGGGGGCAAAACGGTAATTGATGTCGTTTTCAGTCAACAAGGGCATTTGTCGCCGAATTATTTAAATGAAGTCATTGAGAATATTAAACGGGCAGATGTAGTCGTATTCTCTCATCCGTGGGTCTATCCATTAATTGATCCCAACTTGTTGCAAGGAAAAGTGGTGGTCTATGACTCTCAAAATGTTGAGGGTTATCTACGGGCACAACTCTTTGATGAGAGTAATGAGGCTGAGTTAGCCGCTATACGACAGGTTATTAGTGATGAATATCAACTTGGGCTACGTGCTGATGTGATACTGGCATGCTCTCAAGAGGATTTGTTGCGATTTAACCGGGTTTATGAATTCTCGCCAGAAAAAATGCGGGTTGTCCCCAATGGGGTCATGGCGTTTAAAAATGATGTCCCCGGTGAGGCTGAAAGAGTCAAAGCCAAAAAAGCACTTGGTTTTACCAGTGATGATAAAATTGCCATTTTTATCGGCAGTGCTTACGGTCCAAATGTCGAGGCTGCCCACTTTATTATGGGGTCGCTTGCTGCAGTTGTTCCTGATGTCACCTTTGTTATCGCCGGTGGGGTCGGAGCGGCAGTTGAAAAAGTGAGTCACGGTAATGTGCGTGTGACTGGCATGTTGAGTGAAGAAGATAAGGCGTTATGGCTATCTGCGGCAGATATGGCTGTGAACCCGATGTTTTCTGGCTCCGGCACCAATATCAAGATGTTTGACTTTATGTCAATGGCAATGCCGACAGTAACCACCCAAATTGGTGCACGTGGCATTGATACTGGTGGACTCAATGCCATGTTGGTCGTTGAACCAACAGATCAGGCGTTCGCTACGGCCATTCGTTCTCTCTTTGATGCTGAAACCAGTAAGGCTATCGGTGCTGCGGCACGTGTTTGCGTTGAAAACAGTTACGCCTGGGAGCGCATCTCTGATGTCGTAGGCAAAATGTTTTCCTCTAGGGCTCAGTTAGCAAACCAGCCACAACCGCATTTCTCTGTGGTGATCCCGAGCTATGAAAGACCCGATCAGCTCCATGAATTAGTCGGTTATCTGCAAAAGCAGATAGAACGTGATTTTGAAGTCATTATTATCGATCAAAGTGAGAAACCGTGGTCAGAGCGCGAACGTGATTTTGGTTTCCCACTATGCTATTACCACTCACCAGTCAAAGGTGCGGTACGAGCGAGGAATACAGGGGCCATGTTGGCCCAAGGGAAGGTCATTGCCTTCACCGATGATGACTGTCGCCCTGGCCCCAATTGGTTAGCCAATGCACGGAAGTATTTTGAGTTAGAAGGTGTTGTAGGAATCGAAGGCATGATCACCTCAGATCATTTGGGTGATGATAATTGGCGTCCAGTAACCAATGTTGGTTTTGAAAATATTGGCTTCATGACGGCAAATCTGCTGGTAAGAAGTTCCGTATTCAATTATTTGGGAGGGTTTGATTTGCAATTTGACCACCCACATTTTCGTGAGGATACGGACTTTGGCTGGAGAATGCAGCAGTTAGGTGCAGTGCCTTATGCAAGGGATGTTGATGTATTTCATCCAGCTCAATTACGTTCAAAAGAGCGGGAGTCAGCGGTAATCCGAGCTCGTTTCTTCCAGAAGGATGTTCTGCTTTACCGCAAACACCCGGATAAGTACCATGAGCTTTTTTTACAAGAGAGACATTACGCTATTACTTCAGGCTTTAAAGAAAATCTGCTGCTAGGTTTTGATAGAGAAAATGAACCTGTGCCTCAGTGGATGGCAGCATTGTTGGATGCGTAATCATGTGTTTTGATCAAAATAGGAACTTTTCTGTGCAAAAGACCGCAGTAATTACAGGTATCACTGGCCAAGACGGCGCATATCTTGCTGAGCTTCTCCTTGAAAAAGGGTATGTGGTTTATGGAACCTATCGCCGTACCAGCTCAGTAAACTTCTGGCGCATAGAAGAACTGGGGATTGATAAGCACCCGAATCTGCATCTGGTTGAGTATGATCTGACCGATCTGTCTGCCAGCATTCGTTTGTTGCAGCAAACAGGTGCAATGGAGGTTTATAACCTGGCGGCACAGAGCTTTGTGGGGGTGTCTTTCGAACAGCCTATTACCACAGCGGAAATAACCGGTATTGGCCCGGTTAATCTGCTGGAAGCGATCCGCATTGTTAACACTAAAATCCGTTTCTATCAGGCATCAACCTCTGAAATGTTCGGTTTAGTACAGGCAGTTCCACAGAAGGAAGATACGCCATTCTACCCGCGTAGCCCGTATGGTGTTGCCAAACTGTATGCCCACTGGATGACCATCAACTATCGTGAAAGTTACGGTATTTTTGCGTCAAGCGGCATTCTGTTTAACCATGAGTCGCCGCTGCGTGGCCGTGAGTTTGTTACCCGTAAAATTACTGACTCCGTTGCCAAAATTAAACTGGGCAAACTGGACGTGTTGGAACTGGGTAACATGGATGCTAAACGCGACTGGGGCTTTGCTAAAGAATATGTCGAAGGCATGTGGCGTATGCTGCAGGCTGAGCAGCCGGATACCTTCGTGCTGGCAACCAACCGTACAGAAACCGTTCGTGACTTCGTTGCCATGGCATTTAAAGCCGCCGGTTATACCCTGCGCTTTGAAGGTAAAGATGAGCAAGAAGTAGGGATTGACGTCGCTAGCGGCAAAACGCTGGTTCGCGTTAACCCGAAATTCTTCCGTCCGGCAGAAGTGGAACTGTTGATCGGTAATCCAGCTCGCGCCAAGGAAATTTTGGGTTGGGAGCCTAAGACCACTCTGGAGCAGCTGTGCCAGATGATGGTGGAGCAGGATCTTGTACGTAATCAGAAAGGGTCTTCCTTCTGATGTTCGGCGCCGGCAAACGTGCCTTGGTTACGGGCATCAATGGGTTTACCGGCCGTTATGTGGCAGCGGAATTATCCGCTGCCGGATATCGGGTTTATGGGCTGGGTTCATTACCTTCGGCTCAGGCGGACTATTTTCAGGTAGACTTGCAAGACGAAGCCGCGTTAGCGGAAGCTATCGGCCAGGTTAAGCCAGATGTCGTTGTTCATCTTGCTGCCATTGCGTTTGTGGGCCATGGTGACGCGAATGCTTTCTATAGCGTAAACCTGCAGGGCACTCGGAATTTACTCCAGACACTCTCAGACAGTGGCCATCCATTGGATGCCGTGTTAATTGCCAGCAGTGCCAATGTTTATGGTAACAGCACTGAGGGTAAACTCGGTGAGGAAACCCCCGCCAACCCAGCGAATGATTATGCGGTGAGTAAGCTAGCCATGGAGTTTATGGCCAGATTGTGGGTGGATAAACTGCCGATATTCATTACGCGGCCCTTTAATTATACCGGTGTTGGCCAGGCAGATAATTTCTTGTTGCCGAAAATCGTCAAACACTACAAGAGTAAGGCTGCCGTTATCGAGCTCGGTAATATCGACGTTTGGCGTGACTTTACCGATGTCCGCGCCTTGAGCAAGGCCTATGTGGCACTGTTACGGGTCAAGCCTATCGGCGAAACGATCAATGTCTGCTCCGGGCGAACTTATTCTTTACGTGATGCGGTTGATTTGTGTGAGAAAATCACATCGCACCACCTGGATATCCGCGTAAACCCGGCTTTTGTCCGCCCTAACGAAGTCAAGATACTGTGTGGCGATGCGACAAGACTGCGCAGTCTTGTCGGTGATTGGGATACTCCTCCGTTGGAGGAAACGTTGCGCTGGATGCTGGAAAACTGACGATGAAAGTCATATTTGGTACTGACCCGATTAAATATCCGTTAACTGGGATTGGCCGATATGCTTATGAGTTAGCTAACTGTTTAACTAAAAGCTCAGAGATATCTGAGCTTTTATTTCTTCAGGGGCGTAGGCTAAGTAAGCAAATACCGCAAGCCAGGGAAAGCAGTTCTTCAAGCCAGGGTTTGCGTCATATGGTGCAAAAAAGTAGAGTTGCCTCTGAGCTATACCGTTTGACGGCTCCCTGGTTAAAAACGTTAGCGTTAAAGAAACACCCTGATGCCATCTACCACGGCCCAAATTTCTATTTACCTCCCAAAGTTGGGCCTAGCGTAGCCACCTTTCACGATCTCTCTGTCTTTACATGGCCACAATGTCATCCTCAAGAGCGCGTCCGTTTCATGCAGAAAGAGCTACTGCTGACGATGAAACGTGCCGATATATTGATCACTGACTCAGATTTTACACAGCAAGAGGTGATGGATTATTTTAACTTGCCTGCTAATAAAGTGTATGCGGCAAGGCTGGCTAGCAGTGGGGAATTTTACCCGCGCGATCCCGAGTCTATTACTGCCGTAGTATCCCAGTATGGCTTGCAGGCAGGGCGATATTGTTTATTTACCGGGTCGATTGAGCCGCGCAAGAATATTGAAACCTTGCTATCCGCCTACGAACGGTTGCCACTTAGCTTAAGAAAGGTTTATCCATTAGCTATCAGCGGTTTTAAAGGCTGGCGTAGTGAGGCTCTGCACGTGCGTTTTGAACAGGCTGAACGCGAAGGGTGGTTATGTTATCTGGGCTACACCAAGTCATCAGATTTACCTTACCTATTCGCTGGCGCCAGGAGCTTCCTGTTCCCATCGTTATATGAAGGGTTTGGGTTGCCGGTGCTGGAAGCCATGGCATCGGGTGTGCCGGTGGTGTGTTCCAACAGTTCTTCGTTACCCGAAGTGGTTGGAGAGTGCGCGTTGACCTGCGCCGCTTTGGATGTCGAAACCTTGACGCAGTTAATTCATCAGAGCATTGAAGATGAGACTTGGCGTGAATCTGCCATCACCGGTGGGTTAAGTCGGGCAAAAACCTTCTCTTGGCAGCGTTGTGCCGCAGAGACTATTCACGCATATCAGCAGGTTTAATAGCTTTCATGTTAAAAGTTCTGCATTTTTATAAAACATATTATCCTGATTCCTTTGGCGGCATTGAACAGGTTATCTACCAGTTAAGCGAAGCTGGCATGTGTCATGATATCGAATCGACAACGCTGTCGCTAAGCACGCGTGGTGATATAGATAATGAACGCGTCGGCTCGCACTCGGCCTATTACGCAGCAACCAATTTTGAAGTGGCCTCAACACCATTTTCTATCAGTGCAGTAAAAAAGTTTAAACAGCTGGCTGCACAGGCAGATATTATTCATTATCATTTTCCATATCCATTTATGGATATGGTGCATTTTATCGCGGGTGTCAAAAAACCGACGATTGTTAGCTATCACTCGGATATAGTGAAGCAAAAATTGGCGTTAAAATTTTATACGCCGTTGATGAAAAAATTTTTAGATTCGGTTGATTGTATTGTCGCGGCTTCGCCAAACTATGTGGAAACGAGCGTGACCTTGCAGAAATACCTGCCAAAAGTCAAAGTGATCCCTTATGGTTTGGATAAGCACTCTTATCCCATGGCGGATGAACAGCACCTCGACCACTGGCGACAAAAGGTGGGCGATCGCTTCTTCCTGTTTGTTGGCGCTTTCCGCTACTACAAGGGGCTCCATATTCTGCTTGAAGCGGTAAAAGGCACCGACTTCCCGTTGGTGATCGTTGGAGCTGGTCCGATCGAGCAAGAGTTGAAACAGCAGGCCGCAGATTTAGGTTTAAAGAATATTCACTTCCTTGGCGCGTTGCCGGATGAAGATAAAGCCGCCTTATTGCAACTGTGCTACAGCGTGGTTTTCCCGTCCCATTTGCGCTCAGAGGCGTTTGGTATCACTTTGCTCGAAGGGGCGATGTTTGGTAAGCCGCTCATCTCCAGTGAGATCGGCACAGGTACTACCTACATCAATCTGGATAAGGAAACAGGCATCGTCGTACCTCCGTCAGATGCTGATGCATTGCGCCAAGCGATGGTGCAACTGTGGAACGATCCGCAGTTGGCAGCCCGTTATGGAGAGAATGCTGCCAAACGTTTCCAAGAACTGTTCACGTCTGCACGTATGGCGGAAAGCTACATTGAGCTATACCAGCAGTTGATCGAGAAGCGCCTGTAAAAACCGCATTGTCTATCCGTGATATGCAATTATGTGACCTATCGCACCAATCACTACCCAGCGAACACAATCCTGAGTTAACATGTTGGCCACATCAAAAACCTGTTGGCCAAGAGCCGTGATACAGGTGTCATCCTCAGACAGGAGTTCCTAATGTCCAAACAGCAAATCGGCGTTGTCGGCATGGCGGTGATGGGCCGCAATCTGGCTTTGAACATCGAAAGCCGTGGCTATACCGTTTCTATCTTTAACCGTTCAGGCGACAAAACTGACGAAGTTATCGCAGAGAACCCGGGCAAAAACCTGGTGCCGCACTACACCGTCGAAGAGTTTGTTGCATCGCTGGAAACACCGCGCCGCATTTTGCTGATGGTAAAAGCGGGCGAAGCTACGGACAAGACCATTGCCTCGCTGACTCCGCACCTGGATAAAGGCGATATCCTGATCGACGGTGGTAACACCTACTATCAGGACACCATCCGTCGTAACCGCGAGCTGTCTGCTCAGGGCTTCAACTTTATTGGCACCGGCGTTTCCGGTGGCGAAGAAGGGGCGCTGAAAGGGCCTTCAATCATGCCTGGTGGCCAGAAAGAAGCTTACGAGCTGGTGGCACCCATCCTGAAGAAAATCGCCGCTGTGGCCGAAGGTGAGCCATGCGTGGCCTATATCGGTGCCGACGGTGCTGGCCACTACGTGAAGATGGTGCACAACGGTATCGAATATGGCGACATGCAGCTGATCGCAGAAGCCTACTCCTTGCTGAAGCAGGCGCTGAATCTGAACAACGAGCAGCTGGCTGAAACCTTCGCCGAGTGGAACAAGGGCGAACTGAACAGCTACCTGATCGACATCACCAAAGACATCTTCACCAAGAAAGACGAAGAGGGTAAATACCTGGTTGATGTGATCCTCGATGAAGCGGCTAACAAAGGCACCGGCAAATGGACCAGCCAGAGCTCTCTGGATCTGGGCGAGCCACTGTCATTGATCACCGAGTCGGTGTTTGCGCGTTACCTGTCTTCTCTGAAAGACCAGCGCGTAGCGGCTTCTAAAGTCCTGACCGGCCCGAAAGTTGCTGCCTTCAGCGGCGAGAAAGCCGAGTTTGTAGAGAAAGTTCGTCGCGCTCTGTACCTGGGTAAAATCGTTTCCTATGCGCAGGGCTTCTCTCAGCTGAAAGCGGCTTCCAAGGAAAACAACTGGGATCTGAACTATGGCGAAATTGCCAAGATCTTCCGTGCCGGCTGCATCATCCGCGCTCAGTTCCTGCAGAAGATCACCGATGCCTACGCTGAAAATGCAGATATCGCCAACCTGCTGCTGGCACCTTACTTCAAGCAAATCGCCGATGAGTATCAGCAGGCGCTGCGTGACGTAGTTTCCTATGCGGTGCAGAACGGCATCCCAACGCCAACCTTCTCTGCGGCCATCGCGTACTACGATAGCTACCGTTCTGCTGTACTGCCTGCCAACCTGATCCAGGCGCAGCGTGACTACTTCGGTGCTCACACTTATAAGCGTACCGACAAAGAAGGCGTATTCCATACCGAATGGATGGAATAATCCCGCACGTTGAACGATAAAAAAAGCCGCCGAGGTTAACGCCCGGCGGCTTTTTTATTTCCTGCAAAACAGGATTATTTCTTCTCGTGCCGTTCGCGCAGGCGACCAATCACCTTGCTCAAATCCAGCTCCTGATCCTGCAACAGCACCAGCAGGTGGTAAATCAGGTCGGAAGCTTCGTTGGTCAGTTCCTCGCGATCGTTCACCGTGGCGGCCAGGGCGGTTTCTACGCCTTCCTCACCTACCTTCTGTGCAATACGCTTGGTACCGCTGGCATACAGCTTGGCAGTGTACGAGCTATCCGGGCTGGCGGTTTTACGCGAAGCCAGCAATTGCTCAAGCTGGTACAGGAAGCCCCAGTCGCTACTTGCCGGATGGAAGCAACTGTCGTTGCCCAAATGGCAGGTTGGGCCGATCGGGTTGGCCAGGATCAGCAAGGTATCGTTATCGCAGTCTGGCGTAATGCTGACCACGTTAAGGAAGTTGCCTGAGCTTTCGCCTTTGGTCCACAGGCGCTGCTTGGTACGTGAGAAGAACGTCACCTTGCCGGTTTGCTCGGTCACGTCCAGTGCTGCCTGATCCATATAGCCCAGCATCAGCACTTCGCCGGAAACGGCATGTTGTACGATTGCCGGCATCAGGTTGTCGGTTTTTGCCCAATCCAGCTTAGCTTTCTGTTGTTCTGTTAACACACGCGTATCTCCACGCCTTTCTCTGCCAGGAACCGTTTCAGTTCGCCGATATTGATGATTTGCTTATGGAATACCGAAGCCGCCAGCGCGCCGTCAACGTCGGCATCGCGGAAGGCTTCCAGGAAGTGTTCCATGGTACCGGCACCGCCGGAGGCGATCAGCGGCACCTTGCACACTTCACGTACCCGCTTCAGCTGTTCCAGATCGTAACCGTTGCGTACGCCATCCTGGTTCATCATGTTGAGCACAATCTCCCCTGCGCCACGCTTTTGCACTTCCTGCACCCAATCGAGGGTTTGCCACTCGGTGACTCGGGTGCGGCTTTCATCCCCGGTATATTGGTTGACGTGGTATTTGCCGGTTGCGGCTTCATACCAGGTGTCGATCCCGACCACGATGCACTGCACACCGAAGCGATCTGCCAGGCGGCTGATCAGCGTTGGGTCGGCCAGCGCAGGGGAGTTGATGGAGATTTTGTCCGCCCCAAAGGAGAGGATCTGGCTGGCGTCTTCGGCACTCTTGATGCCCCCGGCCACGCAGAACGGAATATCGATCACTTCCGCCACGCGTGATACCCAGCTTTTGTCTACTACGCGGCCATCGCTGGAGGCGGTGATATCGTAAAAGACCAGTTCGTCGGCGCCTTCCTGCGCGTAGCGCTGGGCCAGCGGCACGATGTCGCCAATGATTTCGTGGTTACGGAACTGTACGCCCTTGACCACTTGCCCGTCCTTGACGTCCAGACAAGGGATTATCCGTTTTGCCAGCATGCGATAGCCTCCTCAACGCTGAATTTACCATCCAACAGGGCGCGCCCGACGATCACCCCTTCCACACCACTGCCACGCAGCTGGGCGATATCGTCCAGGTTGCCGATGCCGCCAGAAGCCTGGAAGGCGATCTGCGGATAGCGCTGGCACACTTCCTGATACAGCCCCACGTTAGAGCCTTTCAGCGTACCGTCGCGTGAGATATCGGTGCACAGCACATGTTTCAGGCCAAACGGCAGGTATTGTTCAACCACCTGTTCCAGCGTGGCCTCCGAGTCTTCTTGCCAACCGCTGATAGCCACGTTTTTGCGGCCTGCGGCGTCGATGCGTACGTCCAGCGCCAGCACCATGGCATCGGCACCGTAGCGTTCAAACCAACCCTGCACCATCTCTGGCTGCTTGACTGCAGTGGAGCCGATGACCACACGCGTGGCTCCGGCTTCCAGCAGTGCCGCAACGTCTTGTTCGTTACGGATACCGCCGCCAACCTGTACTGGCACGCTTACTCCGGCCAGCAGTTTACGCAGCAGTGGGATCTGGCGAGCCGCCGGATCTTTGGCACCGGTCAAATCAACCAGGTGTAAAACTTGCGCCCCTTGCTGCTGATAGTCTTGCAGACGCAGCAGCGGATCGTTGCCGTAGTCGCGCTGTTGGCCGTAATCGCCCTGATGCAGGCGCACTACGTTACCGTCGATCAAATCCAAAGCGGGAATAATCATGCTGCCTACATCTCCAGAAAGTTCTTCAACAGTTGCGCCCCGGCGTTGCCAGATCGCTCTGGATGAAACTGCACGCCAAAGAAGTTGTCTTTTTGTACGGCGGCGGTGAAGGGCTCGCCGTAGTTCGCCTGAGCGATGGTGCTTGAGCATATCGGCATCGCATAACTGTGAACGAAGTAAAAGTAAGCACCATCCTCGATGCCGCGGAACAGATGATCGCCGGCCTGCGCCGTAACCTGGTTCCAGCCCATATGGGGTAAAGGCAGGCCAAAATCGGTCATCTGTGTTACCGGAGTATCGATAATCCCTAGCGTTTTGATACCCCCATTTTCTTCACTGCTGGCTGCCAGCAACTGCATGCCCAGGCAGATCCCCAGCACCGGCTGGGTACAGGCTTTGATCAGATCGATCAGGTCGCGCTGTTCCAACTGGTCCATCGCCGCCTGTGCAGTACCTACACCAGGCAGGAAAAGTTTGTCGGCGCGCAGCACGATCTCCGGATCGCGGCTCACCTGTGGCTGATAGCCCAGGCGCTGCACCGCATAGTTGACCGAGGCGAGGTTGGCGCAGCCGGTATCCAGGATCACCACGTTCATTACAGCACTCCTTTCGAGCTAGGCAGCGTATTGCCCTCAACGCGGATCGCCTGGCGCAGCGTGCGGCCAAACACCTTGAACAGGCTTTCGACGCGGTGATGGTCGTTTTTGCCTTTGGTTCGCAGGTGCAGGGTGCAGCCCATGGTGTAAGACAGCGAGCGGAAGAAGTGCTCGATCATCTCGGTGCTGAGATCGCCTACGCGCTGGTAGTTGAACTCGGCTTTATATTCCAGGTGCGGGCGGCCGGAGATATCCAGTGCGCAACGGGCCAGGCATTCATCCATCGGCAACACGAAGCCGAAGCGTGCGATGCCGCGTTTGTCACCCAGGGCTTTACTCAGAGCTTCGCCCAGCGCCAATCCGGTGTCTTCTACCGTGTGGTGATCGTCGATGTACAGATCGCCGTTCACCTGAATATCCATCCGGAAGCCGCCGTGGGTGGCGATCTGATCCAGCATGTGGTCGAAGAAGCCGACGCCGGTCTTGATCTTGCTGCCGCCTTCGCGATCCAGCCAGACCTTAACGTCAATCTGCGTCTCTTTGGTCACGCGGTTAACGTGCGCATAGCGATCGCGTTTGGTCAGTTGTTGGGTGATGGCCTGCCAGCCCAGCGCCTGGCGCTGATACAGCAGCCCCTGAATACCCATGTTGGCTGCCAGTTGGATATCGGTTTGACGATCGCCAATCACATAGCTGTTGGCCACGTCGATCACGCCCGGCTCCAGATAGCCTTTGACCATGGCGACCTTCGGTTTACGACATTCGCAATGGTCTTCCGGCTTGTGCGGGCAGATCAGGATATCGTCGAATTTGACGCCCTGTGAGCTGAGGATCTGCATCATCAGGTTGTGCGGTGGATCGAAGGTTTCCTGCGGGAAGCTGGCGGTGCCGAGGCCGTCCTGATTGGTGATCATCACCAGGGTGAAACCAGCTTGCTGCAAGGCCAGCAGGGCAGGGATCACCTCCGGCTCCAGCGCCAGTTTATCCAGGCGGTCGACCTGGAAATCTTCAGGGGGTTCAGCAATCAGCGTGCCGTCACGGTCAATAAAGAGATATTTTTGGCTCACGTTGGCTCCTATGCGCCGGGCAGAGTATTGAGTGCGTCAACGACGCGCTGGCATTCGTTACGGGTGCCGATGGTGATCCGCAGGCAACCGGACAGGCCAGGCTGTTTATTTTGGTCTCGCAAGATAATGCCCTGATCCCATAAGGTTTTAAAGACATGACTTGAGGCGGTAAAGCGAACCAGCAGGTAATTGCTGTCACTGGTGAAGACCTGCTCCACACAGGCACAGTCTTGTAACGCCTGCTGTAGCCAGCTGCGGTTGGCGGCAATCTCGGTGACGCGCTGGCGCATAACGCGGATCCCCTCGGTGCTCAGCGCCTGGGCGGCGATATCGGCCACCGGGGTTGAGAGCGGATACGGGGCAATCACTTTCAGCAGCAGGGCGATCACGTCCTCATTGGCCAGGGTAAAGCCGCAGCGCAGGCCAGCCAGAGCAAAGGCTTTGGACAGCGTGCGTAATACTACCAGGTGTGGGTAATCGCTCAGCCAGCTAGCAACCGACGCCTGCGGGCAGAATTCAATATAAGCTTCATCGATGGCGACGATAGCTTTGCCTTTGGCCAGTTCCAGCAGGTTGCGCAGATCGTCGGGATCGAGCAGATTGCCGGTCGGGTTATTCGGGCTGCAGGCGTAGATCAGCTTGACGTTATCCAGGCTGGCGGCAATGGCAGGCAGATCGAGCTGCCAGTCTTCTTTGGCTTCGACCGTGCGGCGCTCTACGTTAAAAGTCTCGGCGCTGACGGCGTACATGCCGTAAGTCGGTGGGCAGAAAAGGATGGCATCTTTACCTGGCTCGCAAAAGGCACGGATCAGCAGTTCGATACCTTCATCGGCGCCACGGCTGACCAACACCTGGTCTTTATTCACCCCGGCGTAGGCGGCGTAGCGCTCAATCACCAGCGCGGGTTGGCATTCCGGATAGCGGTTAAAGGTCTGGGCGGTCAGTTGAAACTCTGGCGCAACCGGGTATTCGTTGGCATTCAGCCAGACGTCACCCTTGCCACCAAGGCGGCGGGCCGACTGATACGGGGTCAGCTCGCGCACGTTTTTGCGTGCTAATTCTTCGATGCTCATGCTTGCTCCTTCAGTGCGGCGACGCGTAGGGTCACGGCGTTTTTGTGGGCGACCAACTGTTCGGCGGCAGCCAGGATTTCAATGGTCGGGGCCAGGGTCATAAAGCCTTGTGGCGTCAGTTCCTGTACCGTCATGCGCTTTTGGAAATCCGCCAGTCCCAGGCTAGAGCAGGTGGCGGTATAGCCATAGGTTGGCAGCACGTGGTTGGTGCCGGAAGCATAATCCCCGGCAGATTCCGGCGACCAGTCACCGAGGAACACCGAACCGGCGCTGGTGATGCTGTCTACCAGATCGCGTGCGCTGCGGGTCTGAATAATCAGGTGCTCAGGGCCGTACTGGTTGCTGATGGCGACACACTCGGCCAAATCCTTCGCCACAATCAGGCGGCTGCTGGCCAGAGCTTGGCGAGCGGTTTCTGCCCGTGGCAGTTGTGCCAGCTGTTGCTCAACCGCTACGGCGACTGCTTCGGCCATCGCGGCATCTGGGGTTAACAGAATGACTTGTGAGTCTGGGCCATGTTCGGCCTGAGACAGCAGATCGGAAGCGACAAACGCCGGGGTCGCGCCGCTGTCTGCAATCACCAACACCTCGGAAGGGCCTGCGGGCATATCGATGGCCGCACCGTCCAAGCGTTGGCTGATCTGACGTTTGGCTTCGGTGACAAAGGCGTTGCCCGGCCCGAAGATTTTCGCTACCCGTGGCACTGAATCCGTGCCAAACGCCATGGCGGCAATCGCCTGCGCGCCACCGACCTGGAATACTTCCTGCACGCCACAGAGTTTGGCGGCATACAGGATCTCATCGGCGATCGGCGGTGGAGAACACAGCACCACGCGTCGGCAACCGGCAATGCGTGCCGGGGTAGCCAACATCAATACCGTGGAGAACAGCGGTGCGGAACCGCCAGGGATATACAGACCCACCGAATCGATTGGGCGGGTCACCTGCTGGCAACGCACGCCGGGCAGGGTTTCAACGTCTACCGCTGGCAGCTGTTGTGCATTGTGGAAGGTTTCCACGTTGGCGACGGCTACCGCCATCGCCTGTTTGATCTCGTCACCCAGACGGGCGCAGGCTTGATCAATCTGCTCTGCCGTTACGCGTAATGCCGCGACTTCGGTTTTATCAAACTTGGCGCTGTACTCACGTAGCGCGCTGTCACCGTTGGCCTTCACGTTATCGAGGATCTCGCGCACCGTGCGGGTGATGCTGTCCGAAGCCGAAATGGCCGGGCGCATCAGCAACTCCTCGCGCTGTTCCGCGCTGCAGCTGCCCCAATTGACGACGGTATTGAAGTTTGGCATGGCGTTACTCCATCATCTTCTCAATTGGCAGCACCAGAATGGAGCTGGCACCCAGGGCTTTGAGCTTTTCCATGGTTTCCCAGAACAGGGTCTCACTGCTGACCATGTGCATCGCTACGCGGTTCTGAGAGCCTGCCAGCGGCAGAATGGTCGGGCGTTCTGCTCCCGGCAGCAGCGCGACGATTTCGTCCAGGCGTTCGCTTGGCGCGTGCAGCATGATGTATTTGGATTCGCGCGCCTGGATCACGCCTTGGATGCGGGTCATCAGGCGGTCGATCAGCTGTTGTTTGGCTTCCGGCATTTCGCCATCACGCTGGATCAGGCAGGCTTTCGAGCGGTAAATCACTTCCACTTCACGCAGGCCGTTGGCTTCCAGGGTGGCGCCGGTAGACACCAGGTCACAGATAGCGTCTGCCAAGCCTGCGCGCGGAGCCACTTCCACCGAGCCGTTCAGCAGGCAAGATTTAAAACGAACGCCTTGTTTATCGAGGTATTGCTTGAGCAGGTGCGGGTAAGAGGTTGCGATGCGGGAGTCTTGCAGGCTTTGCGGGCCGGAGTATTCGCTATCCAGCGAGGTGGCCAGCGACAGGCGGCACCCCCCAAAATCCAGGCGACGCAGCGTGAAGTAACGCGGGTCTTCGCCCTGAGCACGGCGGTTGAGCAGTTCTTCTTCCAGCACGTTCTCACCGATGATGCCCAGATCCACCACGCCATCCATCACCAGGCCTGGGATATCGTCATCACGTACGCGCAGGATATCGATCGGCATATTCTCGGCGAAGGCAATCAGGCGTTGTTGCTGCAGGTTGATCTTGATGCCGCAGCGGGCCAGCAATTCCTGAGACTCTTCACTCAGACGGCCTGATTTCTGCATGGCGATACGTAAACGTGTTTTGTCCAACATGGTAACCTCTGTTTAATCTGTAATTTTATGAATTTGTTATTAAAATTATATTTTCTGTCTGTCCGGAGCCAAAAAAAAACCCTCGGAAGATATCTTCCGAGGGCTCTTTCTTGCGTTTAGTTCGTTCTACGCGCCACTGGAAGATTCGAGAATCGTCTTCCAGCACACATCGCCTGAAAGACTAGTCAGGATGATGGTGATGATGGTGGTTGAACTGAACGCGAGTCATGTCATTTCTCTTTAAAATTGGGTCAGCCAGTGCTGAGGTGCTAATTAAGCTAAACTATCCGTTGTATAACTTGCAACCCTTTTTTGTGGTTATGAATTTAATTTATTGAAAGCGCCTGAGTTATTAGCCGCACGCGGCTTTACCCAACCTTAAGGTTAACCGATTGTAACCACCAGCGCGGTGGCGTAGCCTAGGGGAGTATCCGACTATCGCCTGCGGTGTGGCCGTTGGCCTTCCGCAACGGTGAAGTTGGGCTTGTTAGTCGATTCTTAGGGGCATACTGATGAAAAAAGTCGCCATTGTGGGTCTGGGTTGGTTAGGGATGCCGCTGGCTTTATCGTTAATGGGCCACGGGTATGAAGTGGTTGGCAGTAAAACGACGCCGGATGGGGTAGAAGCCGCGCGGATGAGTGGTATCGAATGTTATCGGCTGGAACTGACGCCGGAGCTGATTTGCGAAGCTCACGATCTGGAACAGCTGTTGTACACGGATGCGTTGGTGATCACTCTGCCAGCCAGCCGCACCGTCGAGGGGAGCGCAAGCTACTTTGATGCCGTACGTATGCTGGTAGACAGCGCGATAGCGTTTGGCGTGCCGCATATTATCTTTACCAGCTCCACGTCGGTTTACGGTGAAACCACCGGCACCGTTCGGGAAGATTCGCCGCTCAAGCCGGTGACGTCGGCTGGCCGAGTGCTGGAGGAGTTGGAGCTGTGGCTGCATCAATTGCCCAACACGTCGGTGGACGTTTTGCGCTTGGCAGGGCTGGTGGGTGGGGATCGTCATCCAGGGCGTTTCCTGGCCGGTAAGGTTGACGTCAAGGGCGGCTCGCACGGGGTCAATCTGGTGCATCAAGATGACGTGATTGCGGCCATTCAACTGCTGCTGAAGCTGCCGAAGGGCGGACACACCTATAATCTTTGTGCGCCAGGCCATCCGCTCAAACGTGATTTCTACCCTGCGCTGGCCGAGCAACTGCATCTGCAACCTCCGCAGTTTGCGCAAGAAGATGAACAAGAGGGGCGGCTGGTGGACGGTAGCCGTATCTGTAATGAGCTGGGGTTTGAATATCAATACCCAGACCCGAATCGCATGCCGATCAGTTAACCAAATCAAACTGTCCCGCTGCTTGCGGGGCAGTACCCCCCTAAAAAAACCTTGCTTCTTTTTAATCTGTCAGTTTGATTATTAAACTCGACTAAATTACAGGGAAATTAATTTTACGCATTGATATTGAAAGTAATAATCTAAATCCTTCCTATTACCTCTCCTGATATACATCATCTATATTTATCATTTGTGTGAAATTCGAGTTAACGGAAGTTTGAGTTTCTCTCCGCTATTTTCAAATTGTTGCGATAAGTATTAACATACGCTCGGTTTTTTCTAAAAGGTACCTATCCTCTCAAGCGTCTAATGGCAGTTTTTACATGAATTTTCTTAATAAAAAAAATACAGCGATCTCACCTATCGCCATTTCTGCGCTGTTACCTTGTGCTCTGTGTGTGGCGGTAAACGTACAGGCCAGCGATCGGGCTGTGGACCAATCTTCCATGGTGGTCACGGCCAAGCGCAGCGGTCTTTCAGAATTGAGTACTCCGGCAGCGGTTAGCGTGCTTAATGGCGATGAACTTCGTCAGGCCAGGCCGCAGATTAATCTCTCCGAAGGGCTGGGCAGCGTGCCGGGGCTGCAAATTCAAAATCGCCAGAATTATGCGCAAGATTTGCAACTGTCAATCCGTGGGTTTGGCTCGCGCTCAATGTACGGCGTACGCGGCGTGCGCATTTATGTGGATGGTATTCCTGCCACCATGCCGGATGGTCAAGGGCAAACGTCGAATATCGATCTTAATTCAGTGGATAAGATTGAGGTCTTGCGCGGGCCGTTTTCTGCTCTGTATGGCAACGCTTCTGGTGGCGTCATCAATGTAGAGACCGAAACCGGCCAACAGCCGGACAAGATTGAAGCGGGTATGTATAGCGGCAGTGACGGCACCTGGCGCTACGGCATGAAAGCCAGCGGTGCAACCGGCGATGGCACGCACGCCGGAGACGTGAACTACGCCGTTTCCGCGACCCGTTTTACCACTGAAGGGTTCCGCGACCACAGTGGGGCACGCAAGAACCTGGGTAACGCGCGTTTGGGTGTGCGCATTGACGATGTCAGCACGCTGACGCTGTTGTTTAACTCGGTGGATATTAATGCCGACGATCCCGGTGGTTTAACCGAAGCCGAATGGCACGACAATCCGCGCCAGGCTCCAAGAGCAGATCAATACAACACGCGTAAAACCATTTCGCAAACCCAGGCCGGGTTGCGCTATGAACGCCAGATGAGCGCCAATGACGATCTGAGCATCATGACTTACGCCGGTGAGCGGGAAACCACGCAGTTTCAGTCAATTCCAGTAGCCGTACAGCAGCGTAGTGAACAACATCCCGGCGGAGTGATCTCTCTGGCGCGTCATTATCAGGGCATCGATACTCGCTGGACTCATCGTGGTGAAATCGCCACGTTGCCGTTCAGCGTGACGGGTGGGCTCGACTACGAAACCATGACCGAGCAGCGCAAAGGCTATGAGAATTTCACGGTAGTCAATGGCGTTAACGAATTAGGGACCAAGGGTAATCTACGGCGGGATGAACGCAACCTGATGTGGAATGTGGATCCCTATCTGCAAACTTCCTGGAACCTGACCCAACGTTTGACGCTGGATGCCGGAGTGCGCTTCAGCACCGTCAATTTCGATTCCAACGATCACTATATTACCGGCAGTAATGGTGATGACAGTGGTGATGCCCGCTATCACCAGTGGTTGCCAGTAGGCTCGCTCAACTATGCGTTGACCAAGGGCTGGAATGTGTACGCTTCCGCCGGGCGTGGCTTTGAAACCCCAACCATCAATGAACTCTCTTATCGCCCAGGTGGCGTGGCGGGGCTCAATCTTGGTCTAAAACCGGCGACTAGCGATACCGTTGAACTGGGAAGCAAGACCCGTATCGGCAACGGCCTGTTCAGCGCGGCGTTGTTCCAGACGGATACCAAAAACGAAATTGTTGTCGATGAGAGCAGCAACGGGCGCACCAGCTACAAGAACGCGGGGCAAACCCGTCGCCGTGGGGTGGAGTTAGCGCTGGAGCAGCAGTTCAGCTACGACTGGCGTCTGCAAATGGCCTGGACGCTGCTGGATGCCACTTACCGCGATGATGTCTGTGGCGATAGCACCTGTTCTGCCACAAAGCAGGTGCCAAAGGGCAACCGCCTGCCGGGGATTGCCCGCAATATGGGGTACGCCTCGCTGGCCTGGTCGCCGCCGCAAGGTTGGTTCGCCGGTGCTGAAGTGCGCTACATGAGCGATATCCAGACCAACGATCAGAATTCACAGCAGGCACCGTCCTACACCGTGGCGGCGCTGAATACCGGATATCGCTACCCGGTAGGGAACTGGCAATTTACCGTTTTTGGCCGGGTGGACAATCTGTTTGATCGCCAGTACGTCGGCTCGGTGATTGTCAACGAAGGCAATGGCCGCTATTTCGAACCTGCTCCAGGCAGAAACTGGGGTGGGGGCATGAGTGTTGCTTATTCATTTGAGTAGTAAGCAGTAGTACAGCGGGGAACCTAACCCCCGTTGAGTTGTTATCTTGGGATGGTTATTTATTACACCAGTGAGTGCGCCAAAATTTGCGCGTTGCTAGCGGTGGGAGAAAGTGAATATGGCAAAGACAGGCAATAAACGAAGTATAGGGAATTACTTGATGTGGCTGCTAGGGGGGCTGATGGGCGTTATCGGCCTCGCGCTGGCAATCGGCGGCGTTTACCTGGCTTCATTGGGAGGCAGTCTCTATTTTGGGCTGATGGGCGTGGTGATGCTGATCGCTGCGGTACTGGTGAGCAAGCTCAAACCTGCGGGCATATGGGTGTATGCGCTGGCCTTTGTGTTCACCCTGATTTGGGCGTTGTGGGATGTTGGCCTGGATTTCTGGCCGTTGTTCTCACGCCTGTTTATGTTCGGCGTGCTGGCCTTCCTGGCCGCGTTGGCCTATCCATGGTTGAAGAAACGTGCCGGTCATCCGGTTCGCGGCTTCGTAAGCTATTCTTTGGCTGGGTTGCTGGCGGTTGCGCTGGTGGCCGGATTTGGTTACACCTTCGTGCCTACGCCACTGGTGGCGGCCAAGGAAGATATCCCGGTTAAACCGGTGGCTGCCGGTAGTGAGCAGAAAAACTGGGAACATTGGGGGAATACCACCCACGGTGACCGTTTTGCCGCGCTGGATCAGATCAACAAGTCTAACGTCAGCAAGCTGAAGGTGGCGTGGATTGCCCATACCGGCGATATTCCACAAAGCAACGGTTCTGGCGCTGAAGACCAGAATACCCCGCTGCAGGTCGGCAATACCCTGTATGTCTGTACCGCCTACGGCAAAGTGCTGTCGTTGGAGGCCGATACTGGCAAACAACAGTGGTCTTTCGATCCTAAAGCCTCAGCCCCTAACTGGCAGCGCTGCCGTGGCCTGGGTTATTACGACAATGCGACTCAGCCTGCCTCATCGCCAGTGGTTGCCGCTAGCGCTACGGCACCAGCCATGTGCGAACGCCGTCTGTTCCTGCCAACCATCGATGCGCGTTTGATTGCCATTGATGCCGATACCGGCAAACCTTGCGCCGACTTTGGTGATAACGGAACTGTCGATCTGAAAGCGGGCATGGGCGAAGTTAAACCGGGTTATTACCAGCAAACCTCAACCCCATTGGTGGCGGGTAACCTGGTGGTGGTGGGTGGCCGCGTGGCGGATAACTTCTCTACCGGCGAACCTCCTGGTGTGGTGCGTGCTTATGATGTGCATACTGGTGAACTTGCCTGGGCGTGGGATCCGGGTAATCCGGCCATTACCAAACTGCCACCAGCGGGTGAAACCTATACGCGCGGTACGCCGAACGTATGGTCCGCAATGTCTTACGACGCCAAACTGAATCTGATCTATCTGCCGACCGGTAACGCCACGCCTGACTTCTTCGGCGGCGAGCGTACCGCGCTGGATGATAAATACAGCTCTTCCATTGTGGCTGTTGATGCCACCAGCGGCAAAGTGCGTTGGCATTTCCAAACCACGCACCATGACCTGTGGGACTTTGACCTGCCGTCTCAACCGTTACTGTACGATCTGCCAGATGGTAAGGGTGGCGCGACACCCGTGCTGGTGCAAACCAGTAAGCAGGGCATGATCTTTATGCTCAACCGTGAGAACGGTCAGCCGGTGGCGAAAGTGGAAGAGCGTGAAGTACCGCAGGGCAATGTGCCTGGCGAACGTTATTCCAAAACCCAGCCGTTCTCGGTGGGAATGCCGAATATTGGCAACCAGACGCTGACCGAGTCAGACATGTGGGGCGCAACGCCGCTCGATCAACTGCTGTGCCGTATTGAGTTCAAAGGGATGCGTCACCAGGGCGTCTATACACCGCCGGGTATCGACCGTGCTCTACAATATCCTGGCTCGTTGGGCGGGATGAACTGGGGTAGCGTTTCGGTGGATCCGAACAATGCCATCATGTTTGTTAACGATATGCGTTTGGGGCTGGCCAACTCGATGGTGCCACGCAGCAAGGTGCCGACCGGCGCCAGCGGCATCGAAATGGGTCTGGTTCCGATGGACGGTACGCCGTTCGGTGCGATCCGTGAACGCTTCCTCTCCCCATTGGGCATTCCATGCCAGAAGCCACCGTTTGGCACCATGTCAGCGGTAGACCTGAAGTCTGGCAAGCTGGTGTGGCAGGTTCCGGTAGGTACGGTGCAGGATACGGGGCCGCTGGGCATCAAAATGCGTATGCCGATGGAAGTGGGCATGCCAACGCTGGGTGCTAGCCTGTCTACTCAATCCGGTCTGCTGTTCTTTGCAGGTACTCAGGATTTCTATCTGCGTGCCTTCGATACGGCAACTGGGAAAGAGATCTGGAAAGAGCGCCTGCCAGTGGGCAGCCAGTCCGGCCCAATGACCTTTGTCTCGCCGAAAAACGGCAAGCAATACATTATCATCAGCGCTGGTGGTGCTCGTCAGGCCGCAGAGCGGGGTGACTATGTCATTGCTTATGCTCTGCCAGACGAAAAGTAACTAGCTGGTAGTTCACCAATAAATAAAGGGGTTAGCACTGCTGCTAACCCCTTTATTGTTTTTCGCGGTGGTCGAAGTCAGACCTTGGAACCCCAGAGATCGTACTCGTCGGCGTTCTCAATCTTCACTTTGACGATGTCACCGACTTTGACATTGGCTTCACCGTTGAGGTAAACCGCGCCATCGATTTCCGGTGCGTCCGCCATGCTGCGGCCAATGGCACCTTCCTCATCCACTTCGTCGATCAGCACCAGCACTTCGCGGCCAATCTTGTCTTGCAAGCGTTGGGCGGAGATTTGCTGCTGCAACTGCATAAAGCGATGGAAGCGTTCTTCCTTCACTTCTTCTGGTACCGGGTCGGCCAGTTCATTAGCGGCAGCACCCTCTACCGGGCTGAACTTGAAGCAGCCAACGCGATCCAGCTTGGCTTCGGCCAGGAAGTCGAGCAGCATCTGGAAGTCTTCCTCGGTTTCCCCAGGGAAGCCAACGATAAAGGTGGAGCGCAGTGTCAGTTCCGGGCAGATTTCGCGCCAGCGCTTGATGCGCTCCAGCGTGCGTTCAACCGCGCCAGGGCGTTTCATCAGCTTGAGGATTTTCGGGCTGGCGTGCTGCAGTGGAATATCCAGATAAGGCAGGATTTTGCCTTCTGCCATCAGTGGGATCACGTCATCCACGTGTGGGTAAGGGTAAACGTAGTGCAGACGCACCCAGGCACCCAGGCTGGAAAGCTGCTCACACAGGCTGACCATGCTGGTTTTTACCGGCTGGCCGTTCCAGAAACCGGTACGGTGTTTGACATCGACGCCGTAGGCCGAGGTGTCTTGTGAGATCACCAACAGCTCTTTCACCCCAGATTCCACCAGGCGTTTGGCTTCATCCAGCACGGAGCCGATCGGGCGGCTGTCCAAGTCGCCACGCATCGATGGGATGATGCAGAAGGTGCAGCGATGGTTACAGCCTTCGGAAATCTTCAGGTAGGCGTAGTGCTTTGGCGTCAGCTTCACGCCCTGCGCCGGGGTCAGGCTGGTAAAGGGGTTATGTTCCGGTTTCGGCACATATTGGTGAACGTGGGACAAAACCTGTTCGTAGCTGTGCGGCCCGGTAATTTCCAGGACCTTCGGATGCACCTCACGGATTTGGTTTTCCTTGGCACCGAGGCAGCCGGTCACAATCACCTTGCCATTCTCGTTCAAGGCTTCACCGATCGCTTCCAGTGACTCTTGAACGGCGCTGTCGATAAAGCCGCAGGTGTTCACGATCACCAGCTCGGCATCATCATAGCGAGGCACTACCTGGTAACCCTCGTTACGCAGTTCAGTCAGGATCCGTTCAGAATCAACCAGGTTTTTCGGGCAACCTAGTGAGACAAAGCCGACACGGGGGGCTTTTGGGGTCATAGTTTGTGACATAGCTCAATCCAAAATAGAAACGGGCGGATTTTACACTTGGGCAACGGGAAATTACACCGTTATATGTTGGCGGCGTAAACAAAAACGGCCTAGATTGATGACAAAGTGGCCGGATTTTTAACGGCCAAACTGTTCGACCGCAGGGACGCCGCATGCTGCGCCCATCTAGCCGCATCAGCAGCAGTCTCAGCTATAGCAGTATAAGCCGTTTTGATGGCGATCTATAACCAGCCGGAACGCTTGAGTTTTTGGTACAGGAAGAAACAACCGGCGACGGTGACGCCCAGCGTGGTGTGGTAAGCCCAGGGGAACTTCAATTCGGGCATATCAGAGAAGTTCATGCCGTACAGGCTGAAGATCACCGTTGGAATGGCCAGGATCGCCCCCCAGCCTGCCAATCGCTTAACCACTTCGTTTTGCTTGACGGTCACCAATGCCAGATTGACGTGCATGGCGTTGGTCAGCATTTCGCGCATATCATCTATCGTGCTGGCGACCTGCCGGGTATGGTCCTGCACGTCGCGAACGTAGGCCCGCAATTCTTTAGGGATCACATCCTCATGCAGATGGATCAGTTGGTTGCAGATCTCATCCATCGGCAGGGCGGCATTACGCAGGCCGAGCAGGTGGCGGCGCAGGCTGTAGACGTTTTCGATGGCGGTTTCGTCAAACTCCGACCTGAACATGTTGGACTCGATGTCTTCGATCATCGTTTCGAACTTGCCGACGATATGGCGATAGTTGTCGACGATAAAATCCAATACCGAATACAGCGCAAAGCCAGGCCCGTGGCACAGTTGCTTGGGGTTTTCCTCTGCCTTGGCGCGGATAGGGGCATAGCTGGAAGAAGCACCGTGGCGCACGCTGATCAGGAAGTTTTTACCAACGAAAAAGTGGGTCTCACCGTATTCGACTTCTTCTTTCATCCACTGTGCGGTTTTCACCACGATGAACAGTGAGTCACCGTAGGTTTCTATTTTCGGCCGTTGGTGGGCACATAAGGCGTCTTCGATCGCCAGATCGTGCAGGCCAAACTCCTCCTGGATCTTGCGCATGAACGCGTCTTCCGGTTGCCACAAGCCCAGCCAGATAAAGGTGTCCGGCTCCTTGACCACTTCACTGATATCTTCAATCGTCACGTCGTTCAGCCGTTTACCGGCCTTATACGCCACGCAGTTGATGACCATTGCCTGGGTTTCCATCGCGTTACCTGTCAGTCTGTGAGGGTTTTGGTGAAGAAATAGCGTTCATGTTCTACCGGCGCATTGTGCAATGTCATTTGCAATTGGTAACCCTGTTTTTCGTAGAATGGCCGAGCCTGGAAACTGAAAGTATCTACACGCGCAAATTTGCAGCCATCCGCTATTGCCTGCTGTTCTGCTTTCTTGATGAGCTTACTGCCTACACCTTCGCCGCGTAATGTCTCAGAAACCCATAATAGATCGATGCTTAACCAGCTGCCTACGGTACTGCCGGTTAACCCAGCGAGTTTATTACCCTGATCATCCAGGACAAAAACCCCGATGTTTTTGTTCAGGATATCGCCGACAAATTGGTGGTTGAAAGTCTTCAAATGATTTCGAATCTCTTCGGTATCTTCTGGCTGTAGTGCGTCTGTTACGGTGATTTTCATTGTGCCTCCTGGATGGTTCAACTAACTTAAGCACAGTAAAGGAAAAATGCAACATATTGAAATTTAGATTAAAGCACGAACTTTACCGTCTGGGCTAAACTCATTGGACTCTACCAATTTAAGGAGATGACATGTTGCGGCCTTTTTTGATTGCGGGTTGGTTGCTGTTCGGCAATGGCCTGCTGCATGCGGCACCGGTAGTGACTGAATTACAGGACAGCCTTGAGCATCCCTGGTCGCTGGCCTTCTTGCCGAACGATAGTGGTATCCTGATAACGGAACGTCCTGGCCGTTTGCGGTTATGGCAGCCGTCTGCCGGGCTTTCCTCACCAATTACCGGTGTGCCAGACGTCTATGCGCAGGGGCAAGGAGGATTACTAGACGTGGTGCTGGCTCCGGATTTTGTCACTAGCCGCCGGGTTTACCTTAGCTTTGCAGAGGCAGGGGATGTCGATAAAGCCGGCACCGCTGTTGGTTATGGGCGCCTGAGTGCAGACAATAAACAGCTGGAAGATTTTCGTGTCATTTTTCGCCAGCAGCCCAAGTTGTCTACCGGCAACCATTTTGGCTCTAAACTCGCCTTTGATCGCCAGGGCTATCTGTTTATTAGCTTGGGTGAAAACAACCAACGGGCGACGGCTCAGGAAACGGACAAACTGCAAGGCAAGATTGTTCGGCTAACGGCAGAGGGCAAGGTACCCGCCGATAACCCGTTTGTTGACCAAAAGGGCAAGCGACCGGAGATTTGGTCTTATGGCCATCGCAATCCGCAAGGATTGGCGCTGAACCCCTGGAGTGGGGAGATTTGGGAGCATGAGCATGGTCCACGCGGGGGTGATGAAATCAATATTCCTCTGCCGGGCAAAAACTATGGCTGGCCGATAGCGACCTATGGAATTAATTATTCAGGGTTAGCCATCCCTGAAGCCAAGGGCCAGGTAGTGCCAGGAACCGAACAGCCGCTGCATTATTGGAAAGTTTCGCCGGGGGTCAGCGGGATGGCGTTTTACGATAACCCGCGATTCCCCCAATGGCAGCACTCTCTGTTTATTGGCGCGTTGGCACAACGGGATCTGATCCGTTTGACGCTGGACGGTGACAAAATAGTGGCAGAAGAGCGGCTATTGGGCGATCGCAATGAGCGTATTCGCGACGTGCGCGTCGGGCCGGATGGTTATCTTTATCTGCTGACTGATGACAGTGATGGGAAACTGCTGCGGGTTGGGCGCGATTAGCGCCCTGTCAGATGAGTTTGAGATCGGCGGCGGTGATGACCTCTCTGGAGTTCATCCGGATAATCCGCCGCACGATTTCGTCGTCTAGCCCTGCGTTGTACGAAGAGCCTCGGTAGGGGCACTGTGGCAATCAAGTGAGTGGGATCATCACCGCGTGCTGGTAAGCAGGGCGTGCGCATAACCGCTGATACCAGCGTTCCATATGTGGGCTGGGCTGACGTTTGATAGGCATGGAAAACCAGGCGTAAACAAAGCTGCCGAGCGGAATATCGCCGATGCCGAACTCTTGGCCTGAGAGGTAAGGCTGCTCAGCCAACGTCCGTTCGATGATAGCAAAGTGTTGCTCCAGTTCAGCAATGCCAGCCTCAATCAGAGCCATATCACGCTTTTCAGGCGGAGTGCGAACCATGCCCCAGAACACGTTGCGGAAGGGGCCGGTGATGGTTGAGGTATTCCAGTCCATCCATTTTTCTGCCGCAGCTCGAGCCTGGAGATCCTGCGGGTAGAATGGCGTCTGGCCGAACTTGGCCGCCAGATAACGCACGATGGTATTGGATTCCCACAGCACAAAGTCCCCATCCTGCAACAGTGGTACCAGACCGTTGGGGTTGAGCGATCGGTAAGGTTCTTCATTAACCTTGCCGAAGGCACCACCGGCGTTGATATGGGTGTAATTCAGCCCTAACTCAGCGGCACACCAGCGCACTTTCTTGACGTTGTTAGAATTTTCACGGCCCCAAATGGTCAGCACAAAGCACCTCTTCATCGACAGACAAAAGTAACTCTCATACCTACGCTACAAAGCCGTTTTTGTCACCTTGAAATCAGCGTTCCCAGTGGCAGACTTCCCAACCGTGCTGTTCTGCCAGCGCGCCAAGATCGCTATTCGGGTTGATAACGGTGGCGCTGTCGACGTATTCCAGCATGGCTTTATCGTTAATGGAGTCGCTATAGCCGTGGCTATGGGCAAATTGCAGTTCAGGGTGTTGCTGTAACCACTGTTGCAGGCGGATGACCTTACCCTGCTGATAGGTCATGGTGCCGTAGGTCTTGCCGGTAAAACGGCCCTCTGACACTTCGACACCGATAGCCAGCGCGCCATCGGCCCCCAGTTGCTCGGCGATGGGGGCAACCAGATGTTCACCGGTTGCTGAAATCACCAGAATGCAGTCGCCGCGTTCACGATGCCATTGCATGCGTTCGCGTGCCGCGGGGTAGACGCGGGGCAGGATATCCCGGCGAATATAGCGTTGCACCCAACCAGCGACGGTCTGGGTACTCAGACCCGCCAGCGGAACCAGCGTTGCCTGCATATAATCTTCCATCGACAGCTGGCCCTGATAATAGGATTGCATCAACAGCTGCTCTTGACGTTCCAACTCTGCCGGTGCGAACCCTTCGGCTACCAGCCAGCGAACCCAAAGGCTGGCGCTGTCATCATCAATCAGAGTTTCATCCAGGTCGAACAGGGCTAAATCCATCAATATTTCTCCGGCAAGGAATGCTGCGGGCTATAGGATAACGGATACGCGCGGCTGTGAACCAGTTGTCGCGGTGAAATGCGCAGAGCATAAGTAACTTTGATGACAGTGCGGCGACGGTTTGTTGAAAGTTTGCATAACCTGGCGCATAGCCTGATTTCCAGCCAATTTCTCTGCGGTAACGTACAGTTATGTAAAAATGCAGAAAAATCAGCCTAAACCCTGCAAAAATAAGAGCAATCTAATAAACTCACCACGAGGGCACTTTCGGTGCCGCGTTGGCCCAAATGGGAGCCGCTGGGTATTTCGCGGTTGGCAGCGCGGCCTCGTGCCACTCTCGCTGGTTGGCTGAAAACGTGAACATGTTTGAAAGTTAACGCTATTTCAATGGTTTGAATGGACACTCTGGCGACGTCATGATGAAAAATAACCGTTCCACTCCTCTTGGTAAATTGGCCCTCAGCGTAGGTGTCATGCTGTTGGTTGTGCCTACCGTACAGGCAGCAGAGGCTCCGGCCGCACCGCAGGTCGATGCGAAAGCCTATGTATTGATGGATTACGACAGCGGCAAGATCCTGGCAGAAGGTAATGCGGATACCCGTCTGGATCCCGCGAGCCTGACTAAAATCATGTCCAGTTACGTGATTGGCCAGGCGATGAAAGCCGGTAAAATCAAACCGGACGATCTGGTCACCGTGGGCAAAGATGCCTGGGCAACCGGCAACCCGGTGTTGCGTGGTTCTTCTTTGATGTTTATCAAACCCGGCGATCAGGTGCCGGTATCGGAACTCAATAAAGGCATCGTCATCCAGTCAGGTAACGACGCCAGCATCGCCTTGGCAGACTTCGTGGCGGGTAGCCAGGATTCGTTCGTTGGCTTGATGAACAATTATGGCAAGTCCCTCGGCCTGCAAAATACCCACTTCCTGACCGTGCATGGTCTGGATGCCGAAGGGCAGTACAGCACCGCACGCGATATGGCGTTGCTGAGCCAGGCGCTGATCCGCGACGTGCCGGATGAGTACGCGTTGCATAAAGAAAAAGAATTCACCTTCAACAAGATCCGCCAGATAAACCGTAACCGCCTGCTGTGGAGCACCAACCTGAATGTGGATGGTATCAAAACCGGTTACACCGGCGGGGCTGGGCATAACCTCGTCGCCTCGGCCACCGATGGCCCAATGCGTCTGATTTCAGTAGTGCTAGGGGCTCCGAGTGACCGTGTGCGCTTTAGCGAAAGCGAGAAGTTGCTGACTTGGGGCTTCCGCTTCTATGAAACCGCAACGCCGATCAAGGCCGATAAAGCCTTTGTGACGCAGAAAGTGTGGTTTGGCGACGTGGGCGAAGTGCCGCTGGGCGTGGCGAAGGATGCCGCCGTGACTATTCCTAAGGGGCAGATGAAAAACCTGAAGGCCAGCTACAAGCTTAACCAACCGACGCTGGAAGCGCCGCTGGCGAAAAATCAGGTGGTAGGCACCATCGATTTCCAACTGGATGGCAAAACTATCGATCAGCACCCGCTGGTGGTGATGCAGGAAGTGAAGGAAGGGAACTTCTTTAGCCGCATGTGGGACTTTGTGATGATGAAGCTGACCCAGTGGTTTGGCGGTATTTTCGGCTGATCCTCGGCCAATATGCCCCTCACCCTAACCCTCTCCCAAAGGGAGAGGGGACTTACCGTGCTACAAATAAACTCTCGTGTTTGACCTCACAGGCAACGCCACTACGCAGTGCCACAGATTAACGCCTGTACCTGAATGTAACTCCGTACAGCTCCCTCTCCAAAAGAGATAGGGGACTTACCGTGCTACAAATAAACTCTCGTGTTTGACCTCACAGGCAACGCCCCTGCGCAGTGCCACAGATTAACGCCTGTACCTGAATGTAACTCCGTACAGCTCCCTCTCCAAAAGGGATAGGGGACTTACCGTGCTACAAATAAACTCTCGTGTTTGACCTCACAGGCAACGCCCCTGCGCAGTGCCACAGATTAACGCCTGTACCTGAATGTAACTCCGTACAGCTCCCTCTCCTGTGGGAGAGGGTTGGGGTGAGGGGAAACAGCGATTACTTCAGCGGGCAAAAAATCAATTACACGCCACAACCTTGATGGCCAATCCGCCCTGTGATGTCTCGCGGTATTTGGAGTTCATGTCCTTGCCGGTTTCGTACATGGTTTCGATCACCTTATCCAGGCAAACGCGTGGCTCGCTGGTGCGACGCAGTGCCATACGTGCGGCGTTGACTGCCTTCACGGCAGAAATCGCGTTACGTTCGATACAAGGCACCTGAACCTGTCCGGCCAGGGGATCACAGGTCAGCCCCAGATGGTGCTCCATGGCAATCTCTGCGGCGATACAAACCTGTGCCGGGCTACCGCCCATCAACTCCGCCAGACCAGCTGCCGCCATAGAGCAGGCCACGCCGACTTCCCCTTGGCAGCCCACTTCGGCGCCGGAGATTGAAGCATTCATCTTGTACAGCGTGCCTATCACACCAGCAGTCAGGAAGTAACGGCTGTAGGAGTTGGTGTTCACCGGGCGGATAAACTGGTCGTAATACGCCAGCACCGCTGGAATGATACCGCAGGCTCCGTTGGTGGGTGCCGTTACAACTCGGCCACCCGCAGCGTTCTCTTCGTTGACCGCAAACGCGAACATATTGATCCAATCCACTACGTTCATCGGGTCGATATTGTTCTTGTCACCGGTTACCAGAATGCGGCGCAGGGCGGCGGCACGGCGCTGTACTTTCATCGGGCCGGGGAGCAACCCTTCGGTATTCATACCGCGTTCGATACCGGCACGCATCACCTGCCAGACGTCGGCAAAGTGCGCTTCGATCTCTGCTTTGCTGCGCAATGCCAGTTCGTTCTGCATCACCAACCCGGAAAGTGATAGCCCGGTATCTTTGCAGTGCTGCTGTAAATCCAGCGCGGAACGATAAGGGTAGGGGACCGCTACGCTATTGTTGGCCGATTGGCCGAAGTTTTCTTCATCAACGATAAATCCGCCGCCGATGGAGTAATAGGTTTTGCTGTGCAGCAACCGATCGCCAGCATAGGCGCTGATCGACATGCCGTTTTCGTGAAGCGGCAGGTTAGTGCTATGGAAGTTCATGCCACCAAGCTGTGGAAAATCAACCTCATGCTCACCCTTTGCCAATAACAGGCGGCCACGCTGTTCCACATCACGAATAAAGCCGGCGATGCTGTCGATGTCCACGTCATGGGGCAGATTGCCCGCCAGGCCCATAATAATCGCGATGTCGGTATGGTGCCCTTTACCCGTCAGTGACAGTGAGCCGTAGACGTCAACCGCTACCCGCGTTGTATCGTGGAGTTGCCCGGCAGCCTGCAAATCATCGACAAACTGTTTACCGGCTTTCATCGGGCCGACGGTGTGGGAACTGGAAGGGCCGATGCCAATTTTGAAAATATCGAAAACGCTGACCATAGTCTCGCTTCCTTCTTGAAGTTAATTCCCTCAGCCTGCCGTTTAGGGGGCATATGGGTCATGCTTGAGTTCGCGGCGGGGTAGGAGGGGGAGATTCGAGATAGCCGGTGCCATTGGGCACCGGCTGAGCGCTATTAACCGAACAGTGTGTACAGGATGGCGGAGATGGCAATCAGGCCCATCACGACCACAAATACGTTGCTGATGTGGCCGCTGTACTTGCGCATGGCAGGCACTTTACGGATCGCATACATCGGCATCAGGAACAGCAGCATCGCGATGATTGGGCCACCCAGGTTCTCGATCATGCCCAGAATGCTTGGGTTCAGCGTGGCAACGATCCAGGTGGTCACCAGCATGAAGATGGCAGTGATGCGGTTCAGCTTGTTGGTGGTGATGGTCTTGCCACGGCTTCTCATCGATTTGGCAATCATGCCGTTAAAGCCTTCACGAGCACCGAGGTAGTGGCCCAGGAAGGATTTGGTGATGGCGATGAAGGCGATGACTGGTGCGATGTACTCGATCACCGGGTTGTTAAAGTGGTTAGCCAGGTAAGACAGGATGGAGATGTTTTGCGCTTTGGCTTCGGCCAGATCCGCTGGGGACAGGCTCAGCACGCAACTGAAAACAAAGAACATCACGGTCAGCACCATCATGATGTGTGCATAACCCAGGATGCGGGAACATTTCTTCTCAGCGTCCACGCCGTACTCTTCGCGTTTTGCTACAGCAAAGGCGGAGATGATCGGTGAGTGGTTGAACGAGAACACCATAACCGGGATTGCCAGCCACAGGGTGATCACCAGGCCGTGGCCCAGGCTGCCGCCAGAACCGGCCAGTGAGACGTTTTCGAAGATGGCACTGCTCCAGTTAGGGATCAGATAAAGCGCCAGCAGCATCAGCACCGCAACAAACGGGAATACCAGGATACTCATGGTCTTCACGATCGCCTGCTCACCGAAACGCACAATGCCCATCAGGCCAACGATCAGGATCAGCGACAGGATGGCGCGTGGTGGCGAGGTCATACCCAACTGGTGGGTGATGAAGCTGTCCACGGTGTTGGTGATCGCAACGCTATAAACCAGCAGGATTGGGTAAATGGCGAAGAAGTAGAGCAGGGTGATCAGTTTACCTGCGCTGATACCAAAGTGTTCTTCTACCACTTCGGTGATGTCTTCACCTGGGTTTTTGCCGGACAAAACGAAACGGCACAGGCCACGGTGGGCAAAGAAGGTCATCGGGAAGGCGATGATGGCCATGATGATCAGCGGGATCAAACCACCGATACCGGCGTTGATTGGCAAGAACAAGACGCCAGCGCCGATGGCGGTGCCGTAGAGGCCCAACATCCACATGGTATCTGATTTACGCCAGGCCGTGCTGGAACCTGAGGCTGCAGAGGCGATAGTGCCGGTCTGTGTAGTGTCCATAAATATCTCCGAGGTGAACACGATAATTTAAAATAAAAAGAAAAACTTAAGTTTAAAATCCGCTGGTGAAATAAGTTGCTATCCCGCCAGTGGTAAAATCAGTTGTTACAACTAGAGGTTGAATTGCGCCTCTGAATTGTTTATCAGGCTAATGATGTTGCTAACCTGCCAAAATGGTTTCTGCTGTTAACGGGGTCAACGCCGATGTTTCTGTCGGAGGAGCAACTGCCCACCGATTTTGTTGGCGGCAAGATAACGATTTACAGCAGAAACAACCGTGATCTTGCTTCCAAATGCGTGATGTGTGCGGTTAAAGGCTTTTATTGTAAATTTTCATGCAAATGTTGCGCGTTTGTGCGAAACATCATGCTGCAACCGTTCTCACTAATCCCACAACCTTTATCCGGTTTGTATGATGTTTAACCGGATAAAAACCTGTCTTGTGTGGCAGGGCGAGCAATATATTTTATGTGATGGTTTGGATCTAGCTAAAATGCCGGATTAAGCTGTTTTAGTGATTTAGATCACGTTTGGTTATTGAGGGGGAAATGTTTATCTGATTGTTTTTACACTTATTTAGTGATTTTCATTGTCAATATGGCTGGAAGATGACGGACCTAATAAGACGATCTTAATCATCATATGAATAAGGATAAATCCTGATAATTTGATTAAAAATAGCCGATAATTTTTTACCAAAAGGCGGCTTAACGAGGCGGGTGCAAGAAGGGAACCATTTTATCTGGGTGAGATTTGATGCAAATTACTGCAATAATGTTCTGCGGGAAATAATAACGCTGGCAAGTTGTTGCAATCCATTAACCTGTAATTATCGGCCATTAGGAATAATTTAAGTTTAATTGCTTAAAAAAAAGCCTGAGTTTAACCAGAAATTGGCAACCGCGCCCCTCAAGTAGCACCAGGGACACGGCATAAAAGTGGCAGTGAGGCCAAGATCAGAAACGCAAAGTGACCGCGTGTTGGTTGAAAAAGTCGATGAATTCGGGGTCAGGCTGGCGATCGGTGATGACTTTGTCGAACAATGCCAGCGGCCCGATGCAGGCAGGCTTGGTTTGGGCAAATTTGCTGTGGTCGGCGACCAGGATTTTTTGCTGCGCCTTGTCCAACGCTTTGTGTTTCATCGCCAGTTCATCAAGATTGAAGCAGGTTGCGCCGTGCTGCAAAGTGATGCCTGCCGCTGAGATAAAGGCCACGTTAGGGCAGATGTGGTCCAACTCGTTATGTTGGCCAACAGCGGTAAAAATGTAGTTACTCGGTTTAAATTCGCCGCCGCACAGGATCACCTTGCAGTTGGGCTTGTCCTGCAGCGCCAGAAAGGTGTTGAGTGAGTGGCAAATGGCGGTAAAGGGGAGTTCATCTGCAATGGCGTCGATAATGGCCGGGGTGGTGGTGCCACAGTCAAAGAACACCGTGTCATTTTCGTTGACTAGCGGTGCCGCCAACATGCCAATACGGCGCTTTTCCGCCACCTGTTTGGCTTTCTGGTCGGAGACAAAATAATTGGTGACCCCGTTGATACGCGGATCGGCTACGACATAACCCCCAAGCAAGACCACTGCAGCAGGTTCGGCACTGAGATCGCGCCGGATGGTCATTTCCGAGACGCCGAGCAGTGCGGCTGCTTCTTTTAAGTGGATCTTGTCAGAACGCTTTAGAGCCTGAACTAGCCGGTTGATACGTTCGTCGCGCCGGGTTTCCATCAGTTTTTCCTACAGGTTTATACCCCAAGTTTCTCAAGTGTGGCCGAAAGGGATAAAGGAGCCAAAAGTTTCTTTCGTTCGCTCCAACACAATAATGCGGAGTAGTGCAGACCCAGTTCGCACTGGGGGCACAACCCCGCATTAGATGTCGCTATACCTAGATAGAGCTAGCGAAAATCAGTAGCTACCGGTGTCAGCTGCATCGCCAGAAACGATCGCAACGCCCGAGCTGGTGCCGATACGTGTTGCACCGGCGGCAATCATTTTCCCTGCGGTAGCGCGATCGCGCACTGCGCCAGAGGCTTTGACGCCCATCTCGCTGCCTACGGTAGCACGCATCAGTTTGACGTGGTCTTCGCGAGCGCCGCCTGTGCTGAAACCGGTAGAGGTTTTAACGAAAGCGACATCCAGTTCACGACACATTTCACAAACTACAACGATTTGTTCATCGCTGAGCAGACAGGTTTCCAATATTACCTTCAACGGGATAGCCGCGCAAACTTCACGCACCGCGGCGATATCGGCCTTCACTTCGTCATTCAGGCCGCTTTTCAGCCAACCGACGTTGATCACCATGTCGATTTCCTGGGCGCCGGCGGCAATGGCAGCTTTGGCTTCGAAAGCCTTGGAGACGGTCAAACCCGCCCCCAGAGGGAAGCCGATAACCGAGCATACTTTAACGTTGCTTTCCTGCAACAGGTGAGCGGCCAACGGGACATAACCCGAGTTAACGCAAACGGCATAGAAATTATGCTGACGCGCTTCTTCGCACAGTTGGTTGATCTGGCTTTCCGTGGTGTCCATAGCCAGCAGGGTATGGTCGATATAGCGAGCGTAATCAATCTGTTCAGTAGTCATGGTAATTCCTCAGTGGGTGTAATAACGCTTTGGGATGTTAGTGATGTTATAATCCTAACATTGTCACATCGTGATTGGTAGCTGTATTAACACTAATTTTTCAGTCATAAGCGGAATTAATGAGCACAACCTGCCACAGAATGCGCTGGTAAATGTTATTTAAATAACATAGATTACACCTTGACCAATCCGTTCACTGAGCAACGGCTGCCCCCTGAGGAAAGAAGATGAAGACGATCATTAATCTGAGCCCTGGATTGTTCGGCATACAGCCGAATGAAGTGTATCGTGGCGCTGGTTTTACGGTGACCGCGTTTATGTTTCCTGGTGACATCGCCGCGTTGGCGCTGCAAAACCAGCGGGGTACCTTAACGTTATTGCCCTACCAGGATTTGATGATTTGGGATGCGGTGTTTGATGGCCAGTCTCTCAAAGCAAAAGCCAGCCAGGCGCAGCCACTGCGTAATGATGCCCGTGGTTGCTTTGCCTCTCACCAAGGCTTGCCAGCTAATTATGGTCCGGTGATTGATGTCTGGCTGGAGGTCGAGGAGGAAGCAATCACTGTACGAGCCAGCACGGCCGATGGCCCTTGCCGCATCCAGCCGGCCGTTCAGCTAGCCGCCAACAGCACACAGTTCAGTATTGAAATGGTGATCAACAACCTGGCTGAGCAGGCCCAGCCATTAAGTTATATGTGCCATATGAACTACGCCTGCGCAGAGGGTGCCGTTTTCCGCCAAAATCTGCCGGGCTGTGCGCTCAATATCCGTGATAATCCACAGCGGGTCATTTGCTCTGACGACCTCTCGCTGTATGTCGATCAGGCCGAGTTCTTTATGCTGGCGCCGTGCGGCAGAAGGTATGTAACCCGTTTTGCCACCCGCCAATTCAGCTATGCCGTCTTACAGCGGCCACGAACCAACTCGCGGGCGACGGCGTTTGTCCAGCCGGCCAGTTGCAGCCCAGAGGTTGCAGCAATACCAATGGCAGTGATGTTAAAAGCGGGGGAGATGCGGGAGTTTCGCGTAACGACCGGCATGCTATAGCTGGCGGGGGGCAAGCCCCCCGCGGGCAGGTATTACTCCTTCACCCATCCTTTACGGATCGGGAAGGCGAACAGGAAATGGTACAGGCGCGTCAGACGTTGGGCGATAGCCTCACCAAACAGGTTCCACACCAATTGGGCAAACAGACACCCTACACAGGCCAGCAGGAAACCGCCCACCATATCCAGCGGCCAGTGCACACCAAGGAACACGCGGGACCAGGCAATGGCGACTGCCGCGACCATCAGCAAAATACCTGACCAGACACGATGCCAGCACAGGAAGGCCAGGGCGAAGGTGAAGATGGCGGTGCCATGATCGCTGGGGAAAGAACTGTCTGGTGCATGCGCCAGAAAGGTATAGCCGATGCCGGTGACAAACGGGCGCTCATGGGGCAACAGCGCACCGATAGCGGCCGAAGCGCTCATGGCAAATAACAGAGCAATGGTCGTTTTGGCTACCACTTCTCGCTGTGCTGCCAGTTGGCTATGTGCCCCCCAGAACCACAGGCCGACAATCAGCAGCGGGATAATGACGATCAGATCCCGTGCGATGAAGGTGGCAAGATCGATCAACCATTCCGGGCTGGCCGGAGTGGCATCAATCCAGGCGAAAAGAAGATAGTTCAACTGCTCCATTAAGTATTACCTCGTTTTACGGCGAAAATAGCCGCTAATACACCAATAAACAGCCAATTGGCTGAACCAAACCCACCACCCGGCCCACAGGTTATGGGAAAGAAAATGTGCGCCCCGCATGATCTGGCCAAAGCCCATAAGCATGCCAAGCGTGATGCCGCCCAGCCAGCACCAGTAAGCCAGGCGCGGGCGTTGCGGATAAAACAGAAAGAACAGTGCCATCAAGGCAAAGCCGCTGGAAGCGTGGCCACCGGGGAAGCAACGGCCAGGCCCCGGAAAGGCTGGCGTGCTGCCAAACAGGGGAAACGACATCGCTTTGCCACCGTACTCCAGCAGATCCCAAGGGCATGAGTGTGCGCTGGTTGCCTTCAGGATCCCCACCACCAACGGCCCAATGCCGATCAACAGCATGGCGACAATCAGCCGCGCATTACGGCGATAAATGCCCCAAAACAGCGCCAGCACCGCTCCGGCGATCACCGAAATCTTTAACAACCGGTGGTTGATCAGATCCAGCCAGTAGTTGTTCTGCCACGGAAAACGCTGGCTGGCGGCGTCATACCAATAATTACTGACTGCCCAATCCAGTTGTTCATTGCGTGACAGCCAGATAAACAGCAGCGCAGCCACCATCAGCCCAAAGGCTTGCCAACGGTAAAAGGATGCGGGCAAGGAGTAAAGGGCGTCAGTCTGAATTTGGCTAGCCGTTGAGGATTGATTTAATGACGATTGTTTGGCGTTTGATGGGTTCACACGAAGGCTCATAGGCGGTAACGGATTAGGCTACTGTAATCATCCCGTCTTAAGAAAACCTTAATGGATGGCAAGGGGTCTGAGGGTGATATCCAGATTTGACCTATAATTTAACGGCGTAAAGTATGCTAGCGTAGTTGGGTATTTAGGTTATGAATTGTAAGGATAAAAAATGAACAAGCTTTCTATGGTAGTGACCAGCCTGCTGATGGCCGCGTCTGTCAGCGCCGTTGCTGCAACCACCGCAAGTAATGACGATCTCAATATGCAGCCGTTGGAAAAAGTAGCACCGTTCCCGAAAGCAGAGCCGGGCATGAGCCGGCAGGTCATTTATTTACCCAAGCAGGAGAATGAAGAAAACTTTAAGGTTGAGCTGCTGATTGGCCAAACGCTGGAAGTGGATTGCAATCGTCACATGATGGGCGGCAACCTGGAGAGTAAAACGCTGGCCGGTTGGGGTTACAACTATTTTGTACTGCCGAAGCTGTCGGCTCCGGCCTCTACCATGATGGCTTGCCCGGATAATACCAAGCGTCAGGAGTTCGTTGCCGCTCATCTGGGGGATGCCGCGATGCAGCGCTATAACAGCCGCTTGCCGATCGTGGTTTACGTGCCGAAGGACGTCGAGGTGCGCTATCGTATCTGGTCTGCCAGCGAAAATACTGGCCGTGCGGTAATTAAATAAACGACTGTAGACTACGCATTGTAGGGGCGCTGCATGCTGCGCCCGCTTGCCTGCCATGCCCCTCTGAATAATCAATGGATTACCTAACGGATAATGCCGCGCGCCGAGCGAGAGAAGAAAGAAGTAAACCATTGCAGTAGCGGATAGATTTCGCTCAAGCGCTGCGCCTCCTGCTTCACCTCATCGATCGCCAATGCATTGTGATACAGCATGTTATACAGGGCTTGGATCACTTGCTGTTGCCGATCGTCCAGCGATTGGAAGGCTGCCGCTGACTCGTTAACACCGATGGGGGCCGCGCGGTTGCCACTGGCACTGACAAAAGGTGGAACATCCTGCACCACGCCGGACTGATGGGCGATATGCGCATGGGCACCCAACAGACAAAACTGATGTATCGCGCATATATTGCCTATCTGCACAAAATCATCCAGCTCAACATGCCCGGCTAGCCCCGAGTTATCACCGATAACCGTGGTATTGCCGACAATGCAATCATGGCCAATGTGAACGTTGTTCAAGAACAGGTTGTCATTGCCGATAGTCGTTCGCCGATAGCCTTGAGCGGTGCCGCGATGAATCGTCGCATTCTTGCCGATCCTGTTTCTGTCGCCGATGACCACGTCCGTCGCTTCACCAGCATATTTCAAATCCTGATTCACTTCGCCGATGGTGGAAAATTGCCCGATAACGTTATTACAGCCAATACGGGTGAGGCCGTTAATGCTGACATGAGAGGCTATCACCGTGTCATCACCAATCTCGACGCCAGCTGCGATGATGCAGAAAGGGCCAATGCTGACGCGCGCACCGATAATCGCCCCCGGTTCAATCAAGCTGCTGCTTGCGACCCGGGCAGAGGGTGAAATTGACATTGCGTTATCCTGATAATGGCGCGTGGCGTTTCCGGCACTCAGGGCCAATCATGGGTAAATGATTAAGCCGAAGTCTGGATTAATCTGAGAGTAAGCGTCGAATGGGAGGGGAAAGAGTTGGGCGTTGGTGGTCAGGTGATTTTTCTTATCGACAGGGCCGAGTATAAGGAGTTACCAGGCATATCACACCATCATATATTTTCTTTATTTTCTGAACCTTTCTGTAATGGGAGATGGGGCTTGGGGGCTAGATGCGGAACGGCTAACCGAGACCGCAGCGGGCTCACAACGTTGGGGCGCTGCCTACAGATTTTGCAGTAGTGCCTGATGCTGAGATTGATTGTTCCAGTAGTAGAACGATAAGAGGATGAGCTGCTACTCTCAGACTAGACTAGAATTAATAGGTAGGTTATCAGGCTGGGTATTAGGTAATACGGAGGGCCGACAATATGACTTATCAACATATCGTTATTGCAACCGATCTGAGTGACGATGCCGAACTGCTGGTGCGTAAAGGTTCTGAATTGGCTGGCTCACTGCAGGCCAAGCTGTCGTTGATTTATATCGATGAGCAAGCCAATCACTATAGCGAGTTTGGTAGTGGCGAATTCAACTATGCCGATAAGACCTTCTCCGAACGAGTTAAGAATATGCTTAACGCTATCCAGCAGCAGGCGGAGTATCCCATCAGTGAAGTGATCATTGGCCGTGGTGAACTCAGTGAAGCGCTGAACAATGCCATCCGTGAAAAGGGGATTGATTTGGTGATTTTTGGTCACCACCACGATATGTGGAGCCGTTTAGTATCCAGTACGCGCCGCACGATCAACCATATTGCGGTTGATATGCTGGTGGTGCCGATCGAAAAACATTGATGGGGGAGTGTTGGATCTGAGTGGCATTGAGAATGCGAGACATCACAATAATGAGATCAGAGCAGTGATTCGGCCATGTTATAGAGGCCGAATCACTGCGGAACTGTTTCTACAGCCCACCATTGCCATACCCCAGCTCTAGCATATGTTCTTATTTTTGTTCAACTTCTTGTTGATAGGATGCTGGTTTTCACTCCGCCCGCCATTAATTTTTTGTACTGGAAAGCATAATAGCAGGGCATCTATCTGATTACTCAATTGATGGAAAGCTTCTTTCTACAAGGTAATTCAATACCTTAACCTTATTATCAAGCAGGTCGGAGGGGGCTTTTTTTAGTATTTTATTTCTCACATCGGTTCTTATAAAGAGGAGTGATGTATTGGAAAAGAAAAAAGGGTCCATCAAGTAAATATAAACACCGGCGTTGTATAGCTCTAGATAATCACTGCCAATAAATGATATTTTCTTTGCGATCGTGGTGTATTTCTTGGCTAGAATTGCACTGATAACGCTAAACTGATCGTTTTTAAATTCTAAGTGCAATGCGACTAAGTTTTTATTCTGATCAAACAAGGTAAAAACATCTTTAGTACTTTCAAAAATGATATCGCTCCGTTTGTCCATATTGTTATCGGGTGTTTCTTTATAGATGTTTCCTCTCAGTTCGTTGTTAAACCCCACATTTACTGCTTCAGGGTGGGTCGCCTTGAACGTATCTTCCGTTGTCTGACCAAACTTCACCGTAAGCGTGCCTGTGCTGGCTGCACTTAAGTGCCCACAAAAAAAGGGGCTGGTTAAAACCAGAAAAAGGTAACCTAAAAAACTCACTTTCATGATGCAATCCTATAAATCCTTTCGGGATTGTGAAATGACACATAAAAAATCATTAAACTGCCAAAATTCGGTATTTTATTTCTGGTGCTGTTATTGTGTTGGTTTTACATGCTCACCTCCCTGGCATAAATGATATTTGTGAGCGATGTCCTATACCCTTTATCACATGATGATAGCTCAGTGTTTCACTACGTTGTCATTAAAGCAATAGTGTTGTCAATAATCTCGATAGGTTAAATTCTGTTAGTTTAAAATATGATATTGCGCTTAACGTTATTTGAAACAGATGTCTCCTCCTGCGTTCATGTACATCTACCTTTAGTATTTTATATCGCATTAATATTGCTGTTAGGATACTTTGACCAATAAACAATATGCTGCTGGTGTAAACGTGCTGGTCGACATTTATGTGTCGTACCGACAGGGCTGAGTATAAGGCGTACTTGGGCGTATCACATCATCTATGTAATCTGCACAACCAGCCTCAATATAAGTCTGGTTAAATGTTGATGCATCCTGATGCATTAATAGAGAGATTTACAGGCCGGTGTAGCGAAGGTTGTCGGCCTGGGAAAGTATGTAACCAGGTAGCCCTCCATTGTCTTACCCTAACGTTCGGAGTTAGAAGTGTTATGGCGTGGATATAAATTAGTTTGTATATCAAATTGTTACTGACTTACTAAGCATCAAGCAAGCTTCGAATTATCAGCTGTGCAATGAAAATTAATAGTTGCAAACTGTATATACATACAGATAATTGTCAGTATCGGAGGAAGCAAGGTGGCATTTATGAGGACTAACATGAAATTTATCGCAACTGGACAACATCGAAGTGAGTATCCAGATCCTATCACGTTCACAAGTGGAACTCCGCTTTTTATAGGGGATATGTATGAGGGCGATGAAGGTTGGGATAATTGGTATTTCTGTACAGTGCCTGATCATCCCGGTGGATGGGTTCCAGAACAACTCATAGAACGAAGCAACCAACCTGGCCATGGTATAGCGAAAGATGACTATACGGCCAAAGAACTTGATGTTAATGAAGGAGATGAGTTGCTGGCGATAAAATTCTTAAATGGCTGGGTATGGTGCCAGAGACTTTCAGATCAAGATAGTGGTTGGGTACCGAAAAGCATTCTTCAGAACATCAAATGAGGCCATTATTTTACATCAGAGTCTGAGTGGCGACGAATTCTAGGCTGTGTCCCCCAATTGATTGTGGCACCGTCGCAGTCCCCAAAGCCTTAAGACATTACTAACATCGCGGTGTGTAAATCAATGGGGTGCAGGTCAATCTGACTAGCAGCCTGAGAAAGCAGGCTTTTTATGGCAGCAAAACGAGTGTCACCACTCACTAAAACGACGATTTCTAAGTAACTGTTTTTGAAGTATGTAAAATTCAGGCAACAAAAAACCCGCTAATCTTGAACCTAAAAAGGCGGGACTAACGGGCTCCACAAAATGGGGACATCAAAGAAAAGCAGTGGCACTAATTCAGACTATGTCCCGATCGAAAAGTTCTACCTGTTGCACGAAAAATTAAAAAATATTTCGACGTGACACCACTTCTCAGACCGCCTTGCTACCCCATTATACCTGGCCAGATCACCACGATGAGCGAACCTGCCAAGGTTAACAACACGTTAGCGATGGCGTAGGTGCCTGCATATCCCAGTGCTGGAATATTACTACGTGCAGTGTCACTAATGATTTCCATCGCCGGAGCGCAGGTACGTGCCCCCATAATGGCACCAAACAGCAGGGCACGGTTCATGCGCAGAATGTAGGCTCCGAACAGGAAGCAGATCACTACCGGTACCAGGCTGACGATCAAGCCTGCGATCAGCATCTGGCCACCTACTGCGCCTAGGGTATTGCCAATACCTGCCCCTGCGCTCAGGCCTACACCGGCCATAAACACCATCAGGCCGAACTCTTTCACCATGTTCAACGCGCCCTGAGGGATATAACCAAAGGTCGGGTGGTTGGCACGCAGGAAGCCCAGCATGATGCCGGACATCAATAGCCCTGCGGCGTTGCCGATGCCAAAGGAGAAGCTGCTGGTGAACTGAATGGTGATCTGGCCAATCAGCAGGCCGATGATAAAGAAGGCGCAGAACGCCAGCAGATCGGTGACCTGGCTATGAATGGAGATAAAGCCGATCTTCTCTGCCACGCTTTTTACCCGGCGGGCATCGCCGCTAACCTGCAGCACATCGCCTTTGTTCAACACTATGCTGTCATCGATCGGCATTTCAATCTGGCTGCGGATCACGCGGTTGAGGAAGCAACCATGATCGGTCAGTTTCAACTGGCTCAGGCGCTTGCCTACCGCATTGCTGTTTTTGACCACGATCTCTTCGGTCACGATGCGCATATCCAGCAGATCCCGGTCGAACACTTCCTTACCGTTACGGAAGCTTGGATCCAGGCGTGCGTGAGCATCCGGGTAGCCGACCAGTGAGATTTCATCCCCGACCTGTAACACCGCATCTCCGTCTGGGTTGGCCAGAATGCCGTTGCGGCGAATTCTTTCGATGTAACAACCGGTTTGGCGGTAAATGCCGAGCTCGCGCAGGTTCTTGCCGTCTGCCCAGGCAACCAGTTCCTGGCCAACGCGATAGGCGCGGATCACTGGCAAATAAACCTTACGCTGACTATCGGTATCCAGACCGCGCTCACGGGCGATTTGTTGGGCAGAGGTAGAGAGGTCCTGATGCTGTAGTTTAGGCAGGTAACGTGCGCCGAAAATCAGGCTGACCAGGCCAATCAGGTAGGTCAGGGCGTAGCCCAGGCTCAGATGGTCTTGGGCAGCAAGCAGTGCCGGGCCGCTGGTGATGGTATTACGCAGCGTATCGCCTGCACCCACCAACACCGGTGTGGAGGTCATCGAACCGGCGAGCATGCCGGCAGTAAGGCCGATATCCCAGTGGAACAGCTTACCCAGACCGATAGCGATCACCATCGCTGAACCGACCATCACCAGCGCCAGCATGAAGTAGTTTTTGCCGTCGCGGAAAAAAATCGAGAAGAAATTGGGGCCAGCTTCAACACCGACGCAAAAAATAAACAGCATGAAGCCGAGGCTTAACGCTTCGGTGTTAATGGCAAAGTGCTGCTGGCCGAGCAACAGCGAGACCACTAAAACGCCAATGGAATTACCGAGTTGAACGGAGCCAAGACGAACCTTTCCGAGGCAGAGCCCCAGGGCGAGTACCACAAACAGTAACAGGATGTAGTTACCATTTAACAAACTTGCGACGTTTATGTTCACGGGGGATAACTTATTGTTTACCAGTAAGTTCTTGATAAAGAACACTATAAGAGTTAGATTCAGCCATAGAGTATATGGATAAAACTGAGATAACAACCAACCATCGGAAGGCGATCCGAACCATCGAATGGCGGCGCTTATTCTAGTCGCTATCACGTATGACAGCCAGCATAAAGCTGTGTCGGCATACGTATTTAACCCTTTTTGACCAAGGAAAAAGTTCAGCCAGCGCTGTCGATTTCGGCTGTGTGTCGCAAGGTCTGTGCGATAGGCTGTTTTTTACGATGTAGTGAGCGGTCACATCGCGATATCCGTCGTTTTTCGGGTATGGAGGGGAGAGGTGGATGGTGAGTTATCGATACTGGGTGGGCATTTTCAGCTGTTTTCTGTTGTTTAGCCTGGTTTTTCTGGGCCAGAAGAGCGGTGCCCTCGGCGTGCCAGAACCTGAGCATCATGGTGAAACCGGCCTGCTGTTGTTTATTATTCCCGGTTTTATCGCCAGCTATTTGTCGAGCAAGCAGCGTATCCTGTGTCCCTTGCTTGGCGCACTGTGTGCAGTACCGCTGTGTTTGCTCATTCGCCACTTTTGGTTAACGCCCGGCCATTCGTTTTGGCAGGAGTTGGCTTATGCGGTCAGCGCCGTATTCTGGTGTGTGTTCGGTGGGATGCTGTATTTATTAATGCGTATGGTGTTCCATGCTTTGCAACAGTTCTATCGGCGGCAAAAACCCTAATCGTAAAAAAGGCCACCTGCGTTCGGTGGCCTCAGATTGATGACAAAGTCCTGGCCGTGAGGCCAGGACTTTGATCTAATAAGGTCAGTGCAAAAAACGGACTGACTGCCATGCTCAAAGAACCTTCTCCCCATCAGTACCAGTTTGAAACCATT